>JAAYCL010000001.1 GCA_012729785.1 Chlamydiota bacterium
AAGCGGTTGTACCCTTTTATTTATCCAAGCCCTTCTTGACAATACTAATCTTCGCGGCGCCCCCACCCCTAGGGGTGGGCGGGAGCCAACATCTCTCCGAAAGCCCACACTTTAATCTACATCCCCCCCCCGCCGCGGGGAAGGAAATAGGATGGAAGGGGCGCCCGCGTTGCCGTATACTATCCCCTCGGCGCACGGTCCGTCCCGGGAGGCCATCCGATGAAACGCTACTCGACGCTCCATCCGCTCGTGATGGCCTTCTACTCGCCGAAGATCTACCGCGACGTGGCGTACGCCTGGAGGGGCGCCTGCATCCTGTACCTGCTCATCCTCGTCGCGCTCGCGCAGGTGCCCGGGGCGCTGCGGTTCCATTTCCAGACGAAACGGTTCGTGCGCGAGGATGCCCCCGCCCTCGTCGCGCAGGTCCCCCGGATGCGTTTCTCCGGCGGGACACTCGCCGCGGAGGAGCCCGGTGTGCACCGGGTCGTCGACCCGAAGAGCGGGAGGCTCCTGGCCCTCTTCGACACGACCGGCGCCTCGCGGACGCCTGAGGAGACCCCCGCCCTGGCGCTCTTCACGGCGACGGAGGTGTCGATTCGGACCGGCGAACGCGAGACGGAGACATTCCCCTACTCGAAGAATCTCGCCTTCACGGTCACGCGGGAGCGGCTGACCCGTTTCCTCGACCTGTACGCCTCCTACGCCGCGGCGGCGCTCTACCCGGTCGCCGTGGCCCTGGCGATGGCCTTTCGCGTCGCGCAGGCGCTGCTCCTGTCGCTCGCGGGGCTCCTGCTGGCCAGGTGGATGCGCCTGCGCCTGCCGTACGCGGCGATCGTCCGGCTCTCGGTCGCCTCGATGACCCCGGCGATCGTCCTGGGCGCCGCGTGCGCTGCGGCGGGCGCCGTCATTCGCTTCGAGGTGGTCGTCTCCGCCGCGCTGACGCTCGGCTACCTCGCCGCGGCGCTGAGGTTCTGCAAGAGGGAGGGCTGAGCGGCGCGTCGCCCCCGCTTACGGGGGAGGCGGACGCCCGCATCGGATCGACGCGATGAGATACGCCAAGGTGACGCAGGGACGCGTCTTCGTGCTGGCGCTTGACCACGGCGAGATCGTCCACGAGGCGATCGAGCGTTTCGCCGCCGCAAAGAAGATCCGGGCGGCGGCCCTGATCCTCCTTGGCGGCGCGGACCGCGGCAGCAGGCTCGTGGCCGGCCCCGCCGACGGCGACGCGAGACCGGTCGCGTCGTTGGAGGTCGTCCTCGACGACGTCCGCGAGATCGCGGGGACCGGCACGCTCTTCCCCGACGAACGCGGGGCCCCGATCCTGCACCTCCACGCCGCGTGCGGGCGGGGAGGGGAGACGATCACGGGCTGCGTGCGGCGGGGGGTGAAGGTCTGGCGGATCGGGGAGGCGATCTTGTTCGAGCTCCTCGGCTGCGCCGCGGTGCGGGAGTTCTCGGCTGAACTCGGTTTCGCGGTCCTCAACCCCCGCGCGGGGGAGGCGGCGTCCGCCGCCGGCCCGCCGAAGGCGAAGGTTTCGGCGAAGCGCAAGAGAGCCCCCGCGAGGCGCCGCCCGCGCCGTTGAGGAAGATGGCCCGCCGCGCGATCATCCACTGTTTCAGCGGGACCGGGAACGCGGCCCGTCTCGCCCGCATCGCCGCCGAGGAGTTTGTCCGGCTCGGCGTCCGGGCGGCCGTGAACCCCATGGAGCGTCCACACGTCCGCGGGGAGGCGGATCTCGTCGGGATCGTCGCGCCGGTCATCGGCTTCGGCCTCCCCCGGATGGCGGCGCGTTTCCTGCGCCGTCTCCCGCCGGGGAAGGGGAAGAAGGCGTTCGTCCTCGCCGCCCGCGGAAGCGCGGTGACCGTCCGGCTCGGGCGCCTGCGGATTTCCCTCCCCGCCCCCGAGGGGGTCGCGCTCCTTCAGGCGGCGGCATGGCTGCGCCTGCGGGGCTACGCGTTCGCCGGCGCGGCGGCCCTGGAGATGCCCACGAACTGGATACTGGCGGTCGACCCGCCCAACGAGGCGCGCCTCGCCGCGATGACGGACCGGGCCGCGGCGCGGATCCGCCGGTTCGTCGAATCGATCGCCGCGGGCGCCCGCCCCCCCGGAGGCGGGCGGCTGGCCGCGGCGGCGTGCCTGTCGCCGATCCTGGGGCCTGTCTGCCTCCTCTTCGGCGCGCTGGGCCGGCGCCTCGCGGGGAAATGGTTCACCGCCACGGAGCGGTGCACCGGCTGCGGCAGGTGCGCCGCGGAGTGCCCGCAGGGGACCATACGGATGCGGCGCGGCGTCCCCCGGTGGGGGTGGGACTGCCAGCAGTGCTTTCGCTGCATCAGTTGCTGCCCCTTGCAGGCGGTGGAGGTCTCCGGGACCGCCCTGCTGGCGACGTTCGCCCCGCTGCTGTTCGTCCGGCGGCTCTCGCGCCTCGCCGCTTCGCTGCCGAGCGGCGGCGGGGCGGCGGGGGTCGCCTGCTGCCTCGGCCTCATGGCGGCCGCCGCGGGGATCGCGCAGGCGATCGGATCGCGCCGCCGCGGCGGGATACCGGGCTGGAAGCCCACGCGGGGCCGGAGGAGATACCGCGAAACGGGGTTCGATCCGTCCGCGTTCAGGGCGGGGGAACCGGGGAAGGCGCGATGAGGGCACGACGCCGGCGCGGATGGCCGGGTTTCGTCGCCGCCGGCTGCATCCTTCTCTGCTGCGGGTGCGGCCGCCCGGCGGCTCCGTCCGGCGGGGGCGGCGAGGCGGGGGGGGAGCGGCTGATCGTCCTCCTCGATCTCAACTACACCCTCGTCGAGAACCGGGAGGAGACCATCCGCGCGGGCGCGGGGGGGGTCGACCGCCGCCTCGCACGCGAGCGGTACCGGTCGTGGCTCCTGGAGCTGATCGGACCCCACCGCGTGATCCTGATCACCGCGCGGCCGGAGTCGCGCAAGGCGCGGACGCTCCTGCGGATCGAAGAGTCGGCGGGCTGGCGGCCCGACGAGGCGTACTTCAACGAGAAGGACCTCCCGCCACCGGAATGCAAGAGGGATATCCTGGAGCGGTACGTCTTCCCGAAACACGGCGCCCCGCGCGACGGGACGCGCTACGCCGCGATCGAAAGCAACCCGCGGACCGCGGCGATGTACGCCTCCCTCGGCATCCCCTGCCTCCGGGTATGGGATTTGGGGCGGTACCGCCCCGGAGACGGGGATTCGGCGCGTTGCCCCGGGGATACGGCAGACGGGACAGACAGGGGAGGGGGGCGATGAACGTCATCCAGCTCGCGGTGGGGGGACTCGACGCGAACTTCTCGTATCTTCTGCACGACCGGCGCAGCCGCGACACGGCGCTCGTGGATCCGTGCGGGGACACGCGGCTGATCAAGACCGCCCTGGCGCGCCTGCCGGAGGCACAACCGCGCTACATCCTGCTCACGCACGGGCACCACGACCACTGGTCCGGCGTCCGGGAGATGCGCGGCGGTTTCGCCGCGCCCGTCGCCGCGCACCCCCGGTGCCCCGCGCGGCACGACCTCGATCTCTCCGACGGGGAGCGGCTCCCGTTCGGGGACACCTTCGTCGAGTGCCTGTACGCGCCCGGCCACAGCCCCGACAGCGTGCTCTACCGGCTCGGCGACGACACGGCCCTCTTCACCGGGGACACGCTCTTCGTGGACTGGTGCGGCTACGGCGAGCCGGAGGCGCTGTTCAGAACGATGCGCGAGGTGATCTTCCCTCTCCCCGACCGCCTCGAGGTCTACCCGGGGCACGACTACGGCCGCGCGCCGCATTCCCCCCTCGGGACCCAGAAGGCGGAGAACCCGTACCTGTCGACCGCGGAGTTCGCCCGTTTCCGCGAGGCGATGAAGGAGCTCTGAGACGATGCGGTTTCTCGCCAGACTCGCCGCCAGTGTCGCCGTGATCGTGCGCTGCGCCCGGATCGGGAAACGGCACCCGTCGCTCGCGGGGCTCATCGCCACGATGCCGCTGATGAGTTTGATCGTCCTCTTCTAACTGCGCCTGGAGAACCCGGGGGACGACGCCCTGCTCAGGGGCTGCACGCAGGGGGCGCTCTGGGGGATCGTCCCGAGCATCCTCTTCTTCGCCGCCGCGTGGCTGAGCCTGAGGGGCGGGATCCCGCTTTCGCTCGCGCTCGCCTCGGCCTTCGCCGCATGGCCGGCCGGCGCCATGGCGCACCAGCGGGTGCTCCGTTGAAACGCCCGCCCGCGCCGCCCCCGCGTCTCGACTGCCGCGTGGAGGGCCTCGCCTTCGGCGGGGAGGGGGTCGCGCGCGTCGACGGGATGGTCGTCTTCGTGGAGGGGGCCCTCCCCGGCGAGCGCGCCGCGGTCGAGATCGCCCGCGAGGAGAAACGGTTCAAGCGCGGCCGCGCCGTCGAGATACTGGAGTTCTCGCCGGACCGGGTCTCGCCCCGCTGCCGCCTCTTCGGGCGCTGCGGCGGGTGCGTGCTCCAGCACCTCCGCTATGAAAGCCAGGTCGCGTGGAAGCGCCGGCAGGCGCTCGATATCCTCGCCCGGATCGGGGGCTTCCCGGAGTTCGAATGCGGCGAGGCGGTGCCGTCGCCCTCCCCGTACGCCTACCGCAACACCGTCCGGCTCCACCGCCTCCCCGGCCGCGAGCCGCGCTACGGCTTCTGCGGCCGAAACGCCCGCACGCTCGTCGAGGTGACGCGCTGCGAGATCGCGGCGGATGCGATCAACGAGGTCCTGCCTGAGCTCGGAAGGCGGGCGGGGCGGCGGCCGCCGCCGGACGAGATCCGGGTCCGCGCCGGCGTCGGGGGAGGGGCCGTCGTGCACCCCGGCGCGCGCCCCGCGGGGCCGGTCGTCTTCTCGCTGGGGGGGGCGCGTTTCTCCGTTCCCCCCGCCTCCTTCTTCCAGGTGAACATCCCGGTGGCGGAGTCGATCGTCGCGCGGCTGGCGGACTGGATCGACGCGCCGGCGCCCGTCGGAACGCTCTTCGACCTCCACTGCGGCGCCGGGATCTTTTCCGCGCTCCTCGGGAAACGGTTCCGGCGCACCGTGGGGATCGACCGCGACGCCCGCGCCGTCGCGGCGGCCCGCGGGAACGCCGCGGAGGCCGGGGCCGGGGAGGCGGTCTTTATCGCCGGGGATGCCGGGGAGATCTTCGCGGAGGCCTTCCGGGAGCACGCGAGGGAGGGGAGCGTCGCGCTCCTCGACCCCCCGCGGGACGGCGTCGACGAGCGGCTCATCGGCCTCCTCGCCGGCGCCGGCCGGAAACTCGCGCGGATCCTGTACGTCTCCTGCGACCCCGCGACGCTCGCCCGGGACCTGAAGCGGCTCTGCGCGGGGGGCGCGTGGCGCCTCGAGCAGGCGGCGGTCTTCGACATGTTCCCGCAGACGGCGCACCTGGAGGTCTGCGCGTCGGTCAGGCGCGCGTGACGAGGGGGGGGGGAGATGCGCTTTCTCGATCTGGTGAAACGGCGGCGGAGCGTGCGGCGCTACGCCCCCGCGGCCGTATCGCGCGCGGCGATCGACCGGTGCCTGGAGGCGGCGCGCCTCGCCCCCTCCGCCTGCAACGCGCAGCCGTGGTCGTTCGTCGTGGTCGACCAGCCGGGCCGGGCGGCGGAGATCGCTCGGTCCGTCTTCGGCGGCGTCTACTCGATGAACCGATTCGCCGGGGACGCGCCCGTCCTCATCGCGGCCGTGACGGGGCGGTCCACGCCCGCCGCCCGGCTCGGGGGGCTGTTCAGGAACACGCGCTACCCCCTCATCGACATCGGCATCGCCTGCGAGCATCTCGCGCTCCAGGCTGCCGAGGAGGGGCTGGGGACCTGCTGGATCGGCTGGTTCGACGAGAGGGCGCTGAAACGGGCCCTCGGCCTGCCGCGGAGGGCGCGGGTCGATATCCTTATCGCCCTGGGCTACCCGGCGGACGAACCGCCGGAGGGGGGGGCGAAGCGCAGGCCCCTCGAGGAGATACGGCGCTATCTCCAGACCCCCCGCGCGGAGGAGGGCCGATGAGCCGTTTCCGCGCCGTCCTCTTCGACCTCGACGGGACGCTCCTGGATACCATCGAGGACATCGCGGATGCGATGAACGCCGTCCTCCGCCGCGCGGGATTCCCCGGCCACGCGCCGGATGCGTACAGGCGCCTCGTGGGGGACGGGCTCGAGCATCTCGTCCTCCGCGCCGTGCCGCCCGGCCACCGCGACGCGGAGACGGTCGCGCGCTGCATGGAGGGGATGCGGCGGGAGTACGCGGCCGGGGGGTACGCGAAGACGAAACCGTATCCCGGGGTGCCCGGCCTCCTCGACGCGCTGAGCGCCCGCGGCTGCCGTCTCGCGATCCTCACGAACAAGCCCCACGACAGCGCGCGCGAACACGTCTCCGCCACGCTGGGGAAATGGCGCTTCGATCTTGTGGCCGGCGCCCGCCCGGGCGTGCCGCTCAAGCCCGACCCCGCCGCGGCGATCGAGATCTCCGCCGCGCTCGGCATCCCGCCGGACCGGTTCGTCTTCCTCGGCGACTCGGGCATCGACATGGACACCGCCCGCCTGGCGGGGATGCATCCGGCGGGCGCCGTCTGGGGGTTCCGCGGGAGGGAGGAGCTCGTCCTGCACGGGGCCGTCTCCCTGCTGGAGAAGCCGGCCGACCTGCTCGCCCTGTTCCGCCGCGGTGCCGACGCCCGCTAGGGATCCCTCCTGCCCGCCTTCCCTCTCCCCTCCGCGCGCGCGAAGAGAAGGACGGGGTGCGGGCGGCTCGACCCTTCGTGCGGTGTCCCACGCCTCCCGTCCGGCGTGTTCAGTCCGCCTCCGTTGTGCTATACTTTTTCGTCGGAAAGCTCCCGGGGCTCGATCTCGATGATCTGCGAACTGTGCAAGAAGAACACCGCAACGGTGCGCTACACCGAGGTGGTGGACAAGAAGGTCATGAAGATGAACCTGTGCGAGGAGTGCGCCAAGAAGAAGGGCGTCAGCGTGCAGGCGCCGTTCACCATCGCCGATCTCCTCTCGGGCCTCGCCGAGGCGGGGTCCAGGACCGAGGAGAACGCTGGCGCGACCTGCCCCTCGTGCGGCCTGACCTACGGCGACTTCAGGAAGACGGGGCGGCTGGGCTGCGACGGCTGCTACACCGCGTTCAAGAAAGGCCTCCGGAGCCTCCTCGAATCGATACACAAGAGCACCGCGCACCACGGCAAGGTCCCCGCGCGCGCCCGGGGCGCCGTCGACGAGGCGCGCCTGCTGTCGGAGCTCGAGGAGAGCCTGGCCGCGGCGGTGCAACACGAGGAGTTCGAGAAGGCGGCCGGGCTCAGGGACCGCATCCGCGAGATGAAGCGGGAGGCGCGGACGAAAGGGCGGGCCGCGAAGAAGACCAGGGAGGCGTGACCTCGAAAGCCCGGCCGCGGCCTCTCGCCGCCGCGGCGGGGGCGGGACGGAGCTTGAGTCAATCCGCGGGGTCTTGGGCGTGCATACGGTTTCGGGGACGGGCATGGGCATCGAGATACTGCTGGACCGCAACACCGAGTGGCTCAGGGGAGAGGGACCGGACGCCAGGATCGTCGTCAGCAGCCGCGTCCGGCTGGCCAGGAACCTGCGCGGCTTCCGCTTCCCCGGCCGCGCGGATGCGGAGACCCGCATCCGCGTGCGGGAGCTCGTCGCGCGCGCCGCGGAGGGAAGCCGCCTGCTGCAAGGGGCCCTCACGGTGCGCCTCGACGAGATCGGGGAACTCGACCGCCAGTTCCTGGTCGAACGGCACCTGAGCAGCCGCGAGCATGCCCGCGGCGACGAAGGGACGGCGCTCGTGATCGGCGACCGCGAGATCTTGAGTTTGATGGTCAACGAGGAGGACCACCTCCGCATCCAGACCCTCCGCTCCGGCTTCCGGCTCGACGCGGCGCTGGAGGAGATCAACCGGCTCGACGACGAGATCGAGGAGCGGCTCGACTACGCGTTCCTCCCCGAAACCGGCTACCTCACCTCCTGCCCCACGAACGCCGGGACGGGGCTCAGGGCGTCGGTGATGCTGCACCTCCCGGGCCTCGTGATGGTCGAGCAGATCAACCAGGTGCTCCAGGCGATCGCCAAGCTCGGCCTCGCGGTCCGCGGGCTGTACGGCGAGGGGACGGAGGCGTCCGGCAACCTGTTCCAAATCTCGAACCAGGTCACGCTCGGGATGGCGGAGACGGACATCGTCGAGAACCTCGGGAAGGTGATCGGTCAGATCGTCGACTACGAGAAGAAGGCGCAGGAGTCGCTCTTCAAGCGGTCTTTGAAGGCGCTCGAGGACCGCGTCTACCGCGCCTACGGCCTCCTGACCGGGGCGCGCATCATCACCTCGAAGGAGACGATCGAACTCCTCTCCGCCCTCAAGCTCGGGCTCGACTCCCGCCTGATCCCCCTCGACCTCGGCACCATCAATGAGCTCTTCATCGTCACGCAGCCCGCCCATCTCCAGAAGCTCGCCGGCCGCG
The DNA here is from genome assembly GCA_012729785.1 of Chlamydiota bacterium. Taxonomy (NCBI): domain Bacteria; kingdom Pseudomonadati; phylum Chlamydiota; species Chlamydiota bacterium. The sequence continues at coordinate 8,427 of JAAYCL010000001.1, forward strand.
AGCTGAAGCCGGAGGAGCGCGACGTCTTCAGGGCTGAGCTGATACGGCAGCGGCTGGGCAGCGGCCGGAATCCGGACGCCGGCCCGCGCTGAGGGCGGGGCGGCGTCCGCAACAGGAGCAGGACATGTTCGATCGATTCACGGACAGGGCGCGGCGGGTGATCATCCTCGCGCGCAAGGAAGCCGATCGGTTCAACCACAACTACATCGGCACCGAGCACCTCCTGCTCGGCCTCATCCGCCTCGGGCAGGGCGTCGCGGTGAACGTGTTGCGGGGGCAGGGGCTCGATTTCGAAACCATCCGGCTGGAGGTCGAGAAGGCGGTCGGGACGGGGCCGGAGGCCAAGGTGATCGGGGACATCCCGCTCACCGCGCGCGCCAAGAAGGTCATCGAACTCGCCGTCGAGGAGGCGCGGAACCTCAACCACACGTACATCGGCACCGAGCACCTCCTGCTCGGCCTCCTGCAGGAGGGGGAGGGGCTGGCGGCGAAGATCCTCCGCGCCTTGAACGTGGACGCGGAGAAGACGCGGCAGGACGTCCTGCGGGAGCTCCAGTCCGCGATGGGCCCCCCGCCCGGCGAGGAGGAGGGCCCCTCCCACGAGGAGGAGCGCCAGCGCCCGCCCGCCGCGCGCGCGAAGTACCCCGCCCTGAAGGCGTTCGGCAGGAACCTCACCGAGCTCGCCCGCCTCGGGAAGCTCGACCCGATCATCGGGCGGGCGGTGGAGATCGAGCGCGTCATCCAGGTGCTCTGCCGCCGGCGCAAGAACAACCCGGTGCTGCTCGGCGAGGCGGGGGTGGGGAAGACGGCCATCGTCGAGGGGCTCGCCCAGCGGATCGTCGCCGGCGACGTGCCCGAGATCCTGCGGGAGAGGGAACTCATCACCCTGGACCTGGCGCTGATGGTCGCCGGGACCAAGTACCGCGGCCAGTTCGAGGAGCGCATCAAGGCGTTGATGGACGAGATCCGCAAGGCAGGGAACGTCGTCCTGTTCATCGACGAGCTCCACACGATCGTCGGGGCCGGCGCGGCCGAGGGGGCGATCGACGCCTCGAACATCCTCAAACCCGCCCTCTCGCGCGGGGAGCTCCAGTGCGTCGGGGCGACGACGATGAACGAGTACCGGAAGTTCATCGAGAAGGACGCCGCCCTCGACCGGCGCTTCCAGACGATCATCGTGGAGCCGCCCACCGTGGCCCAGACCATCGATATCCTGAACGGCCTGCGGCGGAGGTACGAGGAGCACCACCGCGTCAGCTACACCGAGGAGGCGATCCGGGCCGCGGCCGAACTCTCCGACCGCTACGTGACGGGGCGGTTCCTGCCCGACAAGGCGATCGACCTGATCGACGAGTCCGGCGCGAAGGCGCGCATCTCCGTGATGACGCGCCCCACGGAGATGAAGGCGCTCGAGGAGCGGATCGAGGCGGTGCGCCTCCAGAAGGAGGAGGCGATCCGCGCGCAGGACTTCGAGAAGGCGGCGGGTCTCCGGGACAGCGAGAAGAAGAGCCGCGCGGAGCTCCAGGCCTCCGTGGAGACGTGGCGCCGCGAGCAGGCCGACCGGGTCGTCACGGTCACGGAGGAGGATATCGCCTCGATCGTCTCGAAATGGACCGGGATACCGCTGTCGCGCCTCGAGGAGGCGGAGACCGAGAAGCTGCTCCGGATGGAGGAGGAGCTGCGGAAGACCGTCGTCGGGCAGGACGAGGCGGTGGGGATCGTCTCCCGCGCCCTGCGGCGCTCCCGCGCGGCGTTGAAGGACCCGCGCCGCCCGATCGGCTCGTTCATCTTCCTCGGCCCCACCGGGGTCGGCAAGACCCTGCTCGCGCGCGCGATGGCGGAGTTCATGTTCGGGGACGAGGACGCCCTCGTCCAGATCGACATGTCGGAGTACGCGGAGAAGTTCTCCGCCTCCCGCCTCACCGGCTCGCCCCCCGGCTACGTCGGCTACGAGGAGGGCGGGCAGCTCACCGAGCAGGTGCGGAGGAGGCCGTACTGCATCGTCCTCTTCGACGAGATCGAAAAGGCGCATCCCGACGTGATGCACATCCTGCTCCAGATACTCGAGGAGGGCAAGCTCACCGACAGCCTCGGGCGCACGGTCAACTTCAGGAACACCGTCGTCATCATGACCTCGAACGTGGGGGCCGAGCTTTTGAAGAAGCAGTCCACGGTCGGGTTCGGCGCGGGCGGGGCGGCGGGGGACTACCGCGCGATGAAGGAGAAGCTCCTGGGCGAGGTCAAGAAGTCGTTCAAGCCCGAGTTCCTGAACCGGGTGGACGATACGATCGTCTTCCAGGCGCTGAGTCGGGACGACCTCGTCAGGATCGTCGAGATCGAGACCGGCAAGGTCGCGGAGCGGCTGGAGCGCCAGGGGATCGCCATCGCGCTCGACGACCGGGCGCGGGCGTTCCTCGTGGAGAAGGGGTACAACCCGCAGTTCGGGGCGCGGCCGCTCCGCCGGGCGATCGAGCGGGGCGTCGAGGACCGGCTCGCGGAGGAGATCCTGCGCGGCAGGGTGAAGCGCGGCTCCGTCGTCGAGATCAGCTCCGACGGGAAGGAGCTGGTCTATCCGGGGCTGGCGGGGGAGTGAGGGCGTTCGAGGCGGGGCGGGGATCCGCGGGACGGACGGCGTGAAGGAGTCCAGGGCGAAAACGGTCTTCGTCTGCAGCGCCTGCGGGCGCGACTCGGCGCGTTGGTTCGGGAGATGCCCCGGCTGCGGCGCCTGGAACACGCTCGAGGAGGAGGCGCCGCGCCTGAAAGGGAGCCGCCGAACCGCTGCGCGGCGGGAGGCGGCCAGGCCGCTCGGCGAGGCGGGCGCGCCGGCCGCCCGCGAACGGATGGCGACCGGGATGCCCGAGTTCGACGGCCTCCTCGGCGGCGGGATCGTGCCCGGTTCGTTCGTCCTCATCGGGGGCGAGCCGGGGATCGGCAAGTCCACCCTGATGCTCCAGGTCGCCGCGCGCCTCGCCGCGGCGGGCGTCCGGGTCCTCTACGTGAGCGCCGAGGAGTCGTTCGAGCAGACGGGGATGCGCGCGCGGCGCGTCGGGGCCTCCGCCGCGGAGCTCTTCATCCTCTGCGAGGCGGACGTGACCGCGATCGTCGAGGAGGCGCGGCGGCTCAAGGCGGCGGTCACGGTGGTCGATTCCATCCAGATCGTCCACCACCCCGAGCTCCCGTCCTCGCCCGGCAGCGCGAACCAGGTGCGCGAGTGCGCGGGCGTTCTGATGGAGGCGGCCAAGGGCGGGGGGATGAGCGTCTTCATCGTCGGGCACGTGACCAAGAGCGGCGATATCGCGGGGCCGCGGATGCTCGAGCATATGGTGGACACGGTGCTGTACTTCGAGGGCGACCGGTACCAGCGCTACCGGGTGCTGCGGACGCGGAAGAACCGCTTCGGATCCACCGAGGAGGTCGGGATCTTCTCGATGGGGCCGGACGGCCTGCGGGAGGTCGGCGACCCGTCGAGACTCTTCCTCGAGGAGCGCCGGGCGGGGAGCGCGGGGAGCGCGGTGACCCCGTCGATGGAGGGGAGCCGGCCGATCCTCGTCGAGGTGCAGGCGCTCGTCGGCGCCCGCTGCTACGGGGTCCCGCAGCGCAGGAGCGTCGGGGTCGACTACAACCGTCTCTGCATGCTGATCGCGGTGCTCGAGACGCGGGCGGGGCTGAATCTCCGCGACCGCGACGTCTTCGTGAGCGTGGCGGGGGGGTTGACGGTCGACGAGCCCGCCGTCGACCTCGCGATCGCGCTCGCCCTCGCCTCGGCCCTCACGGGGAAGGCGGTGCCCGCCGACCTCGTGATGATAGGGGAGGTGGGGCTCGGCGGCGAGGTGCGCGGCTGCGGCCACCTCGCGCGGCGGCTCAGGGAGGCGGCGAAGCTCGGTTTCAAGCGGGCCCTCGCGCCGCGCTCGGTCGCCGAAGCGGAGGAGGAGCCGCCGGATCTGGCGATCGTCCCGTGCGACACGGTGCGGGAGGCGATCAGACGCATCCTGGCGACCGAGACGGGGGACGCGAAACGCACGGCCTGAGGCGGTGCGGCCGTCCGGGGGGTCGCGTCTTTCGGTGCATGGAGGGGCTGTGCACACCGTGGCGATCATCGTGGCGGCCGGCGCGGGGAGGAGGATGGGGAACAGGCCCAAGCCCCTCCTCGAACTGAACGGCAGGCCGATGCTCTGCTATTCGCTGGAGGCGTTCCAGGCGTCGAGGCGCGTCGACGGCATCGTCGTCGCCGTGCCGCCCGGGATGCTCGCCGGGTTCAGAGACCGGATCCTGTCCTGCGGGAGGTACCCCAAGATCGCCGCGTGGGTCGAGGGGGGGGCCCGGAGGCAGGACTCGGTGGCCGCGGCCCTCGCGGTTGTCCCCGCGGAGGCCCGGCTCGTGGCGGTGCACGACGCCGCCCGGCCGTGCGTGCGGGGGGAACTGATCGGCCGTCTGATCGAGGCCGCGCAACAGACGGGGGCCGCCGTCCCCGGGATCGAGGTCGTGGACACGATCAAGGAGATCGACGAGGCGGGGATGGTGGCCCGGTCGCTTCGGCGCGAGCGGCTCAGGGCGGTGCAGACGCCGCAGGTCTTCTCCGCCGGCCTTCTCCGCGGGGCGTACCGCCTGGCCGCGGAGGGGGGCGTCGCGGGCACCGACGACGCGTCGCTTGTGGAGCGGGCGGGGCATCCGGTCGCGGTGGTCGAGGGGGAGGAGGACAATTTCAAGGTGACGGTGCCTCAGGATCTGGGCAGGGCTGAAACGATACTGAAACGGAGGGGCGCGGGGGGCGGGGAGTCCGCGCCCCCTCGCCGCCGGGGATGAGGATCGGCATCGGCTTCGACGCGCACAGATTCGCCCGGGGCAGGAGACTCGTCCTGGGCGGGATCGAGATCCCGCACGACCGGGGGCTCGAGGGCCACTCGGACGCGGACGCGCTTCTCCACGCCGTCTGCGACGCGATCCTCGGCGCCCTGGCCCTCGGCGACATCGGGAAGCATTTCCCCGACACCGATCCGCGCTACAGGGGGATCGCCAGCGCCGAGCTCCTCCGACGGGTCTGCGTGCTCGCGGCGCGGCGCGGCCGCCGCGTCGGCAACGTCGACGCGACGGTCGTGGCGGAGCGGCCGCGGCTCGCCCCGCACGTCGACGCGATGCGCGAGAGGATCGCCGCGGTCGTCGGCGTCGCGCCCGACCGGGTCGGCGTCAAGGCGACCACCACCGAAAAAATGGGGTTCTGCGGCAGGGGGGAGGGGATCGCCGCGATGGCGGTCGTCTTGCTCGAGAAGGCGGCGAGGGCGAGGAAACCGAAACCGCGCTGACCGGCGCGCGGCGCCGCGGGGCGTCTGCATCGCCGGAAGGTCGACATGCGGGGGGATCCGTGCTGAAGGTCTACAACACCGCGTCGCGCCGCGTCGAGGAGTTCGTCCCGCGCGAGCCGGGGAAGGCGGGCGTCTACGTCTGCGGCCCGACCGTCTACGACGACTGCCACATCGGGCACGCGCGGGCCCTGGTGGCGTTCGACGTCATCGTCCGGTGGCTCGAGCGCCGCGGCTACGCGGTCCGCTACGTCAGGAACATCACCGACATCGACGACAAGATCATCGCGCGGGCGGCGGAGCGGCACGTCTCCTGCGCCGAGCTCGCGGGGCGGTACATCGACTCGTTCCACGAGGATATGGGGCGCCTCTCCCTGCGCCTCCCGGACCTGGAGCCCAGGGCCACCGCGCATATCCCGGAGATGGTCGCCCTCGTCGAGGCGCTGTGCGCCAAGGGGCTCGCCTACGAGGCCGACGGGGACGTCTGCTACGACGTCGGGCGTTTCGCCGGGTACGGGCGGCTCTCGGGGCGCGACGTCGGGGAACTCCTCGCGGGGGCGCGGGTCGAGGTGGACGAGCGGAAGAGGAACCCGCTCGACTTCGTCCTCTGGAAGGCGGCCAAGCCCGGGGAGCCCGCCTGGCCGAGCCCGTGGGGGCCCGGGCGGCCGGGGTGGCACATCGAGTGCTCGGCGATGTCGGCGAAGCACCTCGGCGAGTCGTTCGACATCCACGGCGGGGGGCACGACCTCATCTTCCCGCACCACGAGAACGAGATCGCCCAGTCCGAGGGGGCGCACGGGCGCCCCCCGGCCCGCTACTGGCTGCACAACGCCCACGTCACGGTGAGGCAGACGAAGATGTCGAAGTCGCTCGGCAACTTCGTGACGCTGAAGGAGATCTTCGCGGCGCACGACCCCCGCGCGGTGCGCTTCTTCCTCGCCTCCCGGCACTACCGCTCGCCGATCGACTTCTCCGAGGGGGCGCTCACGGAGGCCGCGGCGGCGCTCAGGCGGATCGGCGACGCCGTCGCCCGGCTCGCGGAGGCGCTGGGCGCGAAGCCGGCCCCCGCGGACGAATGCCCCGCGGCGTTCGCGGCCGCGATGGACGCGGACTTCAACGCCACGGCGGCGACAGGGGTCATCTTCGGCCTCGTCAGCGCGCTGCACGGGGAACTCGACCGGCGCCGGGACGGGTGGGAACAACGCGCCCGCGCGGCGGGCGCGGGGATCCTGGCCTGCTGCGCGGCCCTCGGTCTCGAACCGCTCCCCTGCGAGGAGCTCCGCCCCGGCGCCGCCGGGGAAATGGACCCGGGCGAGCTGGGGAGATGCCTCGCCGCCGACGCGCTCTCGGCCGAGGAGGTCGCCCGCCTGCTCGAGACGCGGAACGTCCTGCGGGAGAGGAAAGAGTTCGAACTCGCCGATCGGATCCGCGTGAAGGTGCAGACGCTCGGCTACGAGGTGCGGGACGGGAAAGGGAAGGGGAGCACGGCCTCGCGCCGCTGATCCCCCGCAGCGTCGCAACATCCGAATCGCCGGCGCCGTGCGCCGCGACGGAGGAAAGGATCGCCATGAAAGGACGCTTCATCACCATCGAGGGGCCGGACGGCTGCGGGAAGACGACGCAGACGGAGCTGCTCGTGAAAACGCTCCGGGAGCAGGGGCGCGAGGTCATCGTCACCCGCGAGCCCGGCGGGACCAGGATCGGCGAGGAGATACGGTCGCTCGTCTTGAGCGCCCGGTACGAGGAGATGCAGCCGCTCACCGAGCTCCTCCTGATGTCGGCGAGCCGATCGCAGCACGTCCTCGAGAAGATCAAGCCGGCGCTCGAGGAGGGGAAGATCATCGTCTGCTCCCGCTACACCGACGCGACCATCGCCTACCAGGGGTACGGGCGCGGCTTCGATATCCCGCTGCTCGAGAAGGTGAACCGCATCGCCACCACCGGCGTCTGGCCCGACCTCACGATCATCCTCGACATCGACGTCAAGGAGGGGCTCCGCCGGGCGTTCAAAACCGAGAAGGCCGAGGCGAAGAGCGGAGAGGGCGACCGCCTCGAGCGGGAGGACCTCGGCTTCCACGAGCGCGTGCGCGCCGGCTACCTCGCGCTCGCGGAGAAGTACCCGCAGCGCCTGAAGGTCGTCGACGCGGCGGGGACGATTGCGCAGGTGCAGGCGGCGGTGATGCGGGAGGTGGAGGCGACCTTCGCGAGGTGAACGGCCGCGTGGGAAGGGGTCGTTGCCGCGGTTCCGGCGGGATCGATTCGAAGCCTCGCCGCGGCGACGGTTCGTCTCCGCGGCGGCGGATGGGGGGTGCGGCGGTGGGGCTCGGAGCGGTGCGGGGGCAGAAGACGGCGGTCGACCTCCTGGCGCGGAGCGTCGGGGAGGGGAGGATCGCGCACGCGTGGCTCTTCCACGGCCCCGAGGCGGTCGGGAAGGAGCTCGCGGCGAAGAACTTCGCCAAGCTCCTCAACTGCCGCGCGCCGAAGGGGGGGGACGCCTGCGACTTCTGCGAGGAGTGCCTCCACGTCGAGAAGAACGACCACCCCGACGTGCACTGGCTGCGGCCGAAGGGGAAGACGCGCAGCATACCGATCGGCGACCCCGCGAACCCGGCGGGCGGAACGGTGCGCGACCTCCAGCAGAAGATCTCGCTCAAGCCGTTCCGCGCCAGGTGGAAGATCGGGATCTTCGTCGACGCGGAGTGCATGGACCCGGCCGCGGAGAACGCGCTGTTGAAGACGCTCGAGGAGCCGCCCGCGCACACGGTGCTCATCCTGATCAGCGCGCACCCCGAGTCCCTCCTGCCCACCACCCTCTCCCGCTGCCGGGCGGTGCGCTTCTCCCCGATGCCGGGGGACGAGCTCGAGGCGCTGCTGCGCCGCGCGCACCGCCTCGATCCCGGGGACGCGAAGGCCCTCAGCCGCCTGGCGGGGGGGCGGTACGGCGCGGCGGTGTCGGCGATCCGGGAGGAGCGCCTCGGCGAGGCGCGCGAGCTCGCCCGGATGCTCTCGGCGGGGGATACCGGCTACTGGAGCGCGGTCGCGGGCCCGCTCGCCCTCTTCGAGACCTCCCTGCGGCGGGCGGGGGAGGCGCTGGAGATGGATCTGGCCGAACGGGGGCTGTTGCCGCCGCCCGGGGCGGAGGGGGGGCGGCCCCCGGCAAACGACGAGGATCGGGACAAGGAGGCGGTCGCGTTCATCCAGGGGGAGATGCGGCGCAGGCACGAGGAGATGCTGTGCCGGATGCTCGCCTGGTACCGGGACCTGCTGGTCTGGAACCTCACCGGCGACGAGCGGCTCCTCGCGGGGGTCTCCCAGGCCTCCGCCGTCGCGCGGGCCGCCGCGGGCATGGACGCGGCGAAGGCGGAGACGTGCGTCGCCCGCATCGAGGCGGCGCTCGAGGCGCTGCGGATGAACGCGGAGTTCCACACGGTGATGGAGAATCTGCTGGTGCAGCTGTCGGCCGGGACCGGCGAATAGACGGGCGCCGGCGCCGGCGAGCGGGGAGGCGTCAATGCACAGGGTCGTCCAGGTGCGGCTCAGGGAGTCGGGCCGGGTGCGCTACTACAACTGCGGCGAGGCGTCCTACCCGGTCGGCGAGTACGTGGTCGTCGAGGCGGACCGCGGCGAGGACTACGGCCTCGTGATGAGCGAGCCGGAGACGACCCCCGACGCCGAGGTGGAGCAGCCGCTCCGGAATGTCCTGCGCCCCCTGAATCCCGCGGACCGGGAGCGGATCAAGGGGAACCGGCGGGAGGGGCGGGCGGCGCTGACCGTCTGCGCCGCCAAGATCGCCGAGCGGAAGCTCCCGATGAAGCTGATCGACGTGGAGTATTCGTTCGACCGGTCCAAGATCATCTTCTACTTCACCGCCGAGGGCCGGGTCGACTTCCGCGAGCTCGTGCGGGATCTCGCCGCGCACTTCAAGGCGCGCATCGAACTGCGGCAGATCGGCGTCCGCGACGAGGCGAGGATGCTCGGGGGGATCGGCTGCTGCGGCCGGCAGCTCTGCTGCGCCACCTTCCTGAAGGACTTCGAGGCGGTCAACATCAGGATGGCGAAGGAGCAGCGGCTGCCGTTGAACCCGAGCAAGATCTCCGGCCTCTGCGGCCGCCTTCTCTGCTGCCTCCGCTACGAGTTCGAGACGTACCGGGAGCTGCAGCGGGGGATGCCGAAGGAGGGGACCGTCGTCGCCACCTCGCAGGGGGAGGGGCGGGTCAGGGATGTGAACCTGCTGCGGCAGTCGGTGGGTGTCGAGCTCGAAAACGGCCGGGTGGTGCAGATGGACGTGAAGGAGGTGAGCCGGCCGAAGGGGAGGAAACCGAAAGGATGAAGGACACCTTCTTCCTCAGCACGGCGATCGACTACGTCAACGCCCTGCCGCATCTGGGCACCGCGTACGAGAAGATCGGGGCGGACGCCCTCGCCCGCTACATGCGGCTGAAGGGGACGGAGACGTTCTTCCTGATGGGCGTGGACGAGCACAGCGCGAACGTGGAGACGGCGGCACGCGCCCGCGGCATGGCGCCCCAACAGTACTGCGACGAGATGAGCCCGAGATTCGTCGAGGTGTGGCGCCGCCTGGGGATCTCGTGCGATCGCTTCATCAGGACCACCGAGGAGACGCACGTGGCCGCCGTCAGGGAGCTGTTCTCCCGGATCCACCGCAACGGCGACATCTACAAGGCCGTCTACCGCGGCTGGTACTGCGCCTCGTGCAACACCTTCCTCAAGGAGTCCGAACTCGAGGGGGGGCTCTGCCCGCAGCACGGGAAGCAACCCGCGCGGCTCGAGGAGGAGAACTACTTCTTCGCCCTCTCCCGCTACGCCGACGCGCTCCGGCGCCATATCGAGGAGCACCCGGAATTCATCATGCCCCAGACGCGCCGGAACGAGATCGTGCGATTCCTCTCCGCGGGGCTCGAGGACATCAGCGTCACGCGGGAGGGGATCGAGTGGGGGATCCGCTGCCCGTTCGACGAGACGCACGCGGTCTACGTCTGGTTCGACGCCCTCATCAACTACCTCTCGGGGGCGGGGTTCCTCGACGACCCGGCGCGCTTCTCGCGCCGCTGGCCGGCGGACGTCCATATCATCGGGAAGGACATCACGCGCTTCCACTGCCTCATCTGGCCGGCGATGCTCCTCTCCGCGGGGCTCCCGCTGCCCCGGTCGGTCTGGGGGCACGGCTTCGTCCACCTCGGCGGGGAGAAGATGAGCAAGACCCTCGGCACGACGGTCGACCCGGTGGCGCTCGCCGACGGGTACGGCGCCGACGCCGTCCGCTACTTCCTCCTGCGGGAGGTGCCGTTCGACAGGGACGGGGAGTTCACGCTCGAAAAGTTCCGCGCCCGGTACAGCGCGGACCTCTCCAACGACCTCGGCAACCTCTGCCAGCGCACGCTCACCCTGGTGGCCGCGCACCTGGGGGGGGCGATCCCCGAGGCGCCGACCGGCGAGGAGGGGGCCGACGGCGAACTCCGCCTCGCCCTCGCGGGCGCCGCCGCCCCGTTCCGCGCCGAGATGGAAACGTTCCGCTTCAGCCAGGCGCTGGAGAGGATCTGGGCGCTCGTGGGGCGCTGCAACCGCTACATCGACGAGACGGCCCCGTGGAAGCTCCGCAAGGACCCGGCGCGGGCGAAGCGGTTCGCGGGGGTCCTCTACAACCTCTGCGAGGCGCTGCGGGTGCTCTCCATCCTCGTCTCCCCCGCGATGCCCTCCACCGCCGCGGCGATGCGGGCCCAGCTCGGCCTGCCGCCGGGGCCGGCGCAGGGGGCGCTGGGGGAGGCCGAGCGGTTCGGCCTGCTCGCCCCCGGCACGCGGCTGGGCCGGGTGAAGCCGCTGTTCCCGAGAAAGAACCCCGGCGACAACGGCTGATCGGCCGGGACCGGAAAAACCCGGCACGGCCGCGGGAACCGTGCCGCGCGGCCCGCACTCCCGATCGTATGCTGATCGACACGCACGCCCACCTGACCGACGCGCGATTCGGCCACGACCTCGACGCCGTGGTGCGCCGCGCCGGGGACGCCGGCGTGGCGGCGATTCTGGACGTCGGCGACGGGGCGGAGGGCTCCGCCGCCTGCATCGGGCACGCGAGACGGTTCCGGAACGTCTTCGCCGCCGTGGGCATCCACCCCAACTCCGCCTCCGCCGGCTGCGATCTCGGGCGGATCGCGGTCCTCGCCCGCGACGAAGCGGTGGCGGCGCTGGGGGAGACGGGGCTCGATTATTACCGACGGCACGCCTCGCGGGAGGCGCAGGAACGGCTCTTCAGGGAGACGCTCGCCCTCGCCCTCGAGACGGGGCTGCCGGTCGTGATGCACTGCCGCGACGCGTACGGCGCCCTTCTCGGCGTGCTCCGCGAGAGGCGGTACGCCGGCGTCCGCGGCGTGCTGCACTGCTTCTCCGGCGGGAGGGGCGACGCGGAGGATCTGGTGGAACTCGGCTACTTCATCGCCGCGGGGGGGGCGCTGACCTACCCGAAGAACACGGGGTTGCGGGAGACGATCCGGGCGGTGCCGCTCGACCGGCTGCTCCTCGAGACGGACTGCCCGTACCTCCCCCCCGAGGGGGCGCGCGGGCGGCGGAACGAGCCGTCGGGGGTCGTCCGGGTGGCGGAGGAGCTCGCCCGGCTCCGGGGGCTCGGTTTCGGCGAGATCGCCCGCATCACCTCCGACAACGCCCTGCGCCTCTTCGAGCGGATGGGGACGTCGGGGGGGGGGACGGAGCGATGACCGCGCCGCGGGGGCGCAGCCTCTGGTACCAGGCGTGGCGGCGGCTGCTCGCCAACCGGATGGCGGTGGCGGGGGGGATGGTCGTCGTGGCGATGGCCGCGCTTGCGCTGGCCGCGCCGTTGGTGAGCCCGTACGGCTACGACGAGACATCCGCCGCGCAGTACCATCCCCCCTCGTGGCGCCACCCGATGGGGACGGATATCCACGGGCGCGACCTGCTCACCCGGGTGCTCTACGGCGCGCGGCTCTCGCTGGGGGTGGGGTTCGTCGCCACGGCGGTGAGCCTTCTGATCGGCGTCGGCTACGGCGCCGTCTCCGGCTACGCGGGGGGGAAAACCGATGAGCTGATGATGCGCGTGGTGGACATCATCTACTCGCTGCCGTACATGTTCTTCGTGATCATCCTCGTGGCGGTCTTCGGCAGGAGCGTGCTGCTGCTCTTCGTCGCCCTCGGGGCTGTGCAGTGGCTCACCGTGGCGCGCATCGTGCGGGGGCAGGTGCTCTCGATCAAGGAGAAGGAGTTCATCCAGGCCGGGCGCGCGATCGGCGCCGGGCACCTGCGCATCATCCTCCACCATCTCCTGCCCAACGTGCTCGGACCGGTGGTGGTGTACACGACCCTGACGGTGCCCGCGGTGATGCTCCAGGAGGCGTTCTTGAGCTTCCTCGGCCTCGGGGTGCCGCCGCCCGCGAGCTCCTGGGGCACGCTCATCGCCGACGGCGCCTCCGCCATCAACGCCCTGAGGATCTACTGGTGGCTCCTGCTCTTCCCCGGGGCCGCGATGGCCGTGACGCTCTTCGCGATGAACTTCCTCGGGGACGGCCTGCGCGACGCGATGGATCCGCGCCTCCGCTGAGGCCCGTTTCCCGCCGCCTTCCGGGCGACGGTTCCAGGAGACGGGGTTGCGCCTCTCCGCCTTCTTGTGTATACTTCGGGAGAAGGGAGGACAGATGGTACCGCAGCGTCCGCGGAGCGAGAAGATGCTCCTGTTCTTCGTGAGCCTGGGCACCGTGCTCGTGCTCTCGTTCCTGCTGCCCCTCGAGACGATCCCGATCGCCCTGAGCTTCTTCATCATCCCGATCATCCTCGCGGCGAACTACTACGGACTCGCCGGGGGCATCGGATGCGCCGCCTTGAGCGCCGCGCTCGCCGCATTCTTCGCCTACCGGTCCGGCATGCTGCTGAAGGACCCCCTCTTCCTGCCCCAGATCGTCCTCTACTTTCTCGTGGGCGGGTTCGGCGGTTTCATGCAGCAGGAGCACGACCGGGTCCAGCGGATGCTCCACCTCTCCTCGATCACCGACGAGCTGACCGGCCTCTACAACTACCAGCACTTCCGCACGCGCCTCGACGAGGAGGTCCGCCGCGCCACGCGCTACGACCACCCGCTCTCCCTCCTGATGTGCGACATCAACCGCTTCAAGCGCTACAACGACACCTACGGGCATATGAACGGCAACTTCATCCTCAACAAGGTCGCCAGTCTGATCAAGGACTCGATGCGCGAAAGCGACCTGTCGTTCCGCTACGGGGGGGACGAGTTCGCGGTGATCCTGCCGGAGACCGGACTCGAAGCGGAGGAGGTGGCGCGGCGCATCGTCGGCGCCGTCAACGACGCCTTCGCCGCGCAGAAAGGCGAGCCGTCGCTCAGGCCGAGCATCACCGCGGGCGTCGCGGTGCGCGAAGCCGGGCGGCCCCTCGCCGCGTCGCTCCTGATCACGTATGCCGACAAGGCGCTCTACCAGTCCAAGAACGCCGGCCTCCCGTTCGGCGTCCTCAGGATCGGCGAGTTGGCCGGGAACCTTTCCGCGTGAATCCGTCGCCCCCCCGCCTCGCGGCGACCCGGCGCCCCGTCATCCTCGCCTCCCGATCGAGGGCGCGCAAAGCCCTCCTCCGGCAGATCGGTCTCCGCTTCCGCACGGCGGCCCCCCGCGTGCGCGAGGCGGAGACGCACCGCGACGGCTCCGCGGCGATGGTCGTGGCCAACGCCCGCGCCAAGGCGCTCGACGTCGCCCGAAGGCGCCGGACCGGGCTGGTGATCGCGGCCGACACCGTCGTCACGGCGCGCGGGAAGGTGATCGGCAAGCCGGCGAATCTCGCGGAGGCGCGAAAGACGCTGCGGCTCCTCTCGCGCAGCCCCCAGCAGGTCCTCACCGGCGTCGCGGTGGCGGATATCGACCGCGGCACGGTTCGCACCGCCTGCGTGAAGACGCTGGTCGTGATGCGGCCGATGGGGGACCGTGAGATCGGCCGCTATCTCCGGAAGGTGTCGCCGCTGGATCTGGCGGGGAGTTTCGACATCCAGGGGCTCGGGGCGCTGTTCGTCGAACGCGTGGAGGGGTGCTACTTCAACGTGGTCGGCCTCCCGCTCGCCGCGCTCGCCCGCCTTCTCCGCGAAACCGGGATCGAGCTCCCCTGACCCCGCCGCGCATTGTCCGCCCCCCGGTCTGAACCGTTCCGCGGCAACACGGAACCGTGCTACCAGTCCGCCCGGTTCGCGATCAGCCGGTTGTCCGGGTCGGCCTCGAAGGCGGGGGCGGGGACGCGGTGCAACAGCCCCGAGAACGACGGGTCGCCGCGCAGGGCGTCGAGGGCCCCCTGCTCCAGAATCGCGAAAACCGTCTCCGGCTTCCCGAACGCCGCCTTGAGCTCCTCCGGGCGGTCGAGTTCCCGCAGCGTGCGGTCCGCGTAAAACGCGACGCTCCCCCTGAGATTGTCCCCGGGACGGTAAAGGTAGAGCGCGCGGTCGCCGACGATTTCCCTCGCCTCGCGCGCCAGGTCGAAGAGGCACCGCTTCCGGTAGCGCGCGGCCGAGACCGGGGGCGCGCTGGAGACGACGAGCGCGCAGAGGACGAGGGAGAGGGCGGGGAAGAACGCGGAGGAGGGGCGCCGCCGCGCCAGGGCCGCCCCGGCCGCCGCGGCCGGGGCGAGGGCGAGGAGGGCGGCGATCGCGAGCACGAGGCGGGCGGGGAGGAGCGGGGAGACGAGGCTGAGCGCCGCGAACGGGAACACCGCCCCCATCCAGGCGGCCCCGCGCCACGCCGTCTCTTCCCCGACCGCCGTCCTGTCGAGGAGCCACCCGGCGACGAGCATCGCCATCGCCGCGTAGGAGGGGAGAAGGTAGGAGCGCTCCTTGATGGCGGAGAAGGAGAAGGCGACCGCCGGGAGGAAGGCCCAGATGAGGAGGAGGATGAGGAAGTGCCGGTCGCCGCGCGTTCCCCGCCGGACGGCGGCGATCGCGCCCCACGCCGCCAGCGGCAGGAGCGCCGTCCAGGGGCCCAGCGTCTCCGGGAGCGTGGTGAGATAGTAGTGCCACGGCATCTGGCGCCCGAGGTCGGTGTGATGGAAGCGGGTTCCGGCGAACTCGAAATGGACCTGGAGGAACCGCCCGAGGAGGTTGTTGACGAAATGCTCGTGGAGGTACGGCATCCCCCCCTCCCGGTAGAGGAGGGCGACCCACACGCCCGCGGGGACGATG
Source organism: Chlamydiota bacterium (assembly GCA_012729785.1). Lineage (NCBI taxonomy): Bacteria > Pseudomonadati > Chlamydiota > Chlamydiota bacterium. The sequence goes on from JAAYCL010000001.1 coordinate 23,934, forward strand.
AAGAGGAGGAGGGGGACGGGGGAGACGCACCGGCGCGGCAGGTCCCAGCGGCGGGTCGCCGCGCAGGACGCGAGGGCGACCAGGGCGACGGTGAAGACGGCGACGGCCCCTTTCGTCAGAAACGCCCCCGCCGAGAAGAGGGCGAAGAGGGCCGGGAGCAGGGCGTTCGCGGGCTCTTCCGGCCGCCGCAGCATCTCCGCGCCGAGGCAGGCCAGCGCGCACGAGCAGAAGGCGCCGACGCCGATGTCGAGCAGAATGCGGTGGCTGTAGTTCCAGAAGCGCGGCATCGTGAGAAGGACGAGGAGCGCGAGCCACGCGGCGCGTTCCCCGCGCCAGCGGCGGGCGAGGAGGAACGTCGCGGCGAGCATCACGGCCCCCAGGAGCACGGAGACGGCGCGGGCGACCGGCGCCGATACGCCCCCGGCGGCGGCGTAGGCCAGGGCGACGAGGTCGTAGTAGAGGGGCGGCTTCTCGAGGAACGGGAGGCCGCAGAGGCGGGGCACGATCCAGTGCCCCTCCCGCAGCGTCTCCCGCGCGATCTCCGCCTCTCGCGGCTCGTCGGGGCCGAAGAGCCGGCTCTGGTTGACGCCGGTCGCCATCGCCGCGGCCACCGCCGCCAGGAGAAGAACGGAACGCGCATGTCTCATCCGGGATCCCCGCGACCCGGCGGATCGATAGGGGCCGTCGGGCGGAACCCCATGATACGGCGCGGGGGGGGAGCGGCTCAAGACGGAAGTTGGGCGGCCCTGCCGGACCTGTCGGCCGTGTTGGACCGCACGGCGCGGCCTGTCCGCCCGCGGGGAATACGGGTATAATGTCCCGACCCGGGGGGGACGCGATGGCGAAACGGAACGCGGACGGTGCGGCGGGACCCGATCCCGGTTTCCCCGAGATCAGGGTCGTCGAGGCGTCGGCGGGCGCGGGGAAGACCTACGCCCTCGCCGCGAGATACCTCCGTCTCCTGATGGAGCCGGGGGAGGAGCTCGGCGCCATTCTCGCCATCACCTTCACCAACAAGGCGACGCGCGAGATGAAGGGGCGGATCCTCGACCTCCTGAAGAAACTCGCCCTCGACGCCTTCGACCGGCCGGAGGAGCGGGACGCGCTCAGCGAGAAACTCCCGGCCTCCGGGGGGGCCGTCGCCTCCCGCGCCGCCGCCCTCGTCGACCGGATCGTGCGGAACTACCATTCATTCCAGGTCCAGACCATCGACAGCTTCATCAACAGTCTCCTCTCCGGCTGCGCCTACGAGCTGAACCTCTCCCCCGGCTTCTCGATCACGCGCGACCGGGGCGACTACCTCGCCTGGAGCGTCGACCGCTGCGTCGAGCGGGCGGCGCGGGAGCCGGAGATCCGCGAAACGATCGAGGCCTTCGTCACGCACTATCTCGTCTTCGACCGCGGCGCCCGCTGGCTCCCGAAGGAGGAGATACTCAGGACCGTCGCGATGCTCTCCGACGAGCGCGACCGTCACGGCGGCCGGTTCGTCGCCTCCGGCGTCTCGCCGGAGCCCGCCGTCGACGCGCTCCGCAGGATGCTCCTCCGCCTCCAGGCGCGCATCCCCGAGGGGACGCACGCCAACCTCGCCAAGGCGTTGCGGACGGCCGTTTCCGCGCGCGGCCGCCTCGACCTCGGCGCCCTCTCGAGCGTCTACTTTGTGCGAGACGAGTTCCCGATGACGAAGGGGCGCGAGGCGCCCCCGGAGATCCGCGAGCTGTGGCGCCGGATCCGCGCCGCGATCCCCGAGGCCGCCGAGGCGGAGGCACGCGCCTTCTTCGACTGCGACGTGCGGCTGTTCGGGTTCGCCTCCGACGAGTGCGCCGCGCGCGCCCGCGAAGACGACCTGGTCTTTCTCGGCGAACTGAACCGCCGCGCCCGGGAACTGCTGGCCAGCGGGCGCGTCGGCGTGCCGGAGCTCTACCTCCGCTTCGCGACCGCCTTCCGGCATTTCCTCATCGACGAGTTCCAGGACACGAGCGGCCTGCAGTGGATGAACCTCGAGGGGCTGGTCCGCGAGGCCCTCTCGACGGGCGGGTCGCTCTTCTACGTCGGCGACCGCAAGCAGGCGATCTACCGCTTCCGGGGGGGCGACGCGGAGCTGTTCGACCGCGTCGCCGCCGACCTCGCGGGGCAGGCGCCGGTGCGGCGCGAAACGCTGGGCCTCAACCGGCGCAGTTGCCGGGCGATCGTCGAGTTCAACAACGAGATCTTCTCGCCGGGGAACGTCGCCCGTTTCGTCGCCTCGCTCTCGCCGGAACGCGACGACGATCCCCGGGCCCTCCGCCCGGAGGATATCGACCGGATCGCGGAGGTCTTCGGCTCCGCCCGCCAGACCCATCTCCCCGGGCGCGCGCCGGGTTTCGTGACGGTCGAGGGGGTCGACGGCGACCGGGTCCGCGAACGGCTCGTCCCGCTGATTCGCGAGCTCTGCGGCCGTTTCGAGCCGCGGGAGATCGCGGTGCTGGCGCGGGGGAACGAGGAGGTGGAGGAGATCGCGTCGTGGCTCTCGGAGGAGGAGATCGCCGCCGCCTCGGAACGGACCCTGAGCGTGGCCCACCACCCGCTCGTGCGGGAGATCTGCGCCCTGCTCCGGTTCCTCGACTCCCCCGTCGCCGACCTCGCATTCGCGGCCTGGATCACGGGGGCGATCTTCACCGCCGCCGCGGGGGTCTCCGCGGACGAGATGCGCGGGTTCATCTTTTCGCTCCGGGACGCGCGCCGCCGCGGCGGAACGGCATACCTCTACCGCGCCTTCCGCGACCGCTACCCGGCCGCGTGGGCGGCGCATTTCGAGGAGCTGTTCAGGAACGTCGGGTTCGTCCCGCTCTACGAGCTCGCCACCGACATCCTCCGCCGCTTCGGCGTGCACCGGCGCTTCGGTGAGTACCGCGGCTTCTTCCTGCGGTTCCTCGAGCTCATACGGGAGCAGGAGAAGGATCGCGGCGACATCGCCTCGTTCCTGGCGTACCTGGAGGCGGGGACGGGGGAGGATCTGTTCGTCCGGTACCCCGGGGTGAACGCCGTGCGCGTGATGACGATACACAAGGCGAAGGGGCTCGGGTTCCCCGCGGTGGTCGTGCCGTTCCTCGACTTCGATCCCGGCGGCGCCCGCGGCGCGCCCCGGTACCGGACGGTCCGCCGCGGCGAAGACGCCGCCCTGGTGCGGCTCGAGAAAAAGTACACCCGGCTCTCCCCGCGGCTCCGGGACGAGGATCGCGACGAGCACCGGAGGCGGGTGGCGGACGAGCTCAACGCCGTCTACGTCGCCTTCACGCGCGCCGCCGAGGAGCTCCGCGTGCTGCTGCCGGCGCCGAAACGCGGCCGGAACGCGGCGGAGGGGCTCATCCCCGCCGCCTTCAGGGAGCGCGGCGAGCCGCGCGCCGGCACGGTGCGGGGGCAGGCGGCGCGCCCCTCGGCGGTGGACTCCGGGCCGCCCGACTACCGCGACTGGATCGCCTTCCTGCGCGAGGAGTGCGTCGACCCCGGCGAGATCCTGCGGCGCGGGGAGATCGAACGGGGCGAGGTGCTGCACTGCATCCTTGCGCTGCTGGGCGACCTGTCGGGGGGCGGGGCCGAGGAGGCGCTGCGCCGGGCCGCGGCGGGGGCGCGGGAGCGGTTCCCGGGGAGGCGCTGCCTCCCGGACTGCGAGGCGGTCGTGCGGCGGCTCCTCGACCGGCCGTGGGCGGCGCGGCTGTTCGCGCCCGGCGCGGGCGCGGAGGTGTTCACCGAGAAGGAGATCGCCGACGCCTCGGGAGGGATCCGGCGCATCGACCGGCTGATCGTGCGCCCGGAATCGGTGCGGGTGGTGGATTTCAAGAGCGGCGCGGCGCACCGGGAGGCGCACCGGGCGCAGCTGCGCGGCTACGCGGCGCTCGCGGCGGCGCGGTACCCGGGCCGCGCGGTCGCCGGCACCCTCGTCTACCTCGACCGCGGAGAGGCGGAGGAGGTGGCGTTGTGAAGCCGGTCCCGGGCGCGATCACGACGCTCCGCTTCGAGGACGACTGCATCGGGGCGCTCGCCGACCGCCTCGCGGACGAGGCCGCGCGGCGGGGAGGGGACCTGAGCCGCCTCGCCGTGGTGTTCGGCGGCAGGCGCCCGGCGATGTTCCTCTCCCGCGCGCTCGGCGCGCGCATCGGCGGCGCCTTCTTCCCGCCGCGCTGCTTCACGATGGACGGCCTCATGGAGCATCTGCTCGCCGCGTCCGGGCCGCGGCGGCGCATACCCCCGCTCGACGCCTGGCACCTGATCTGGCGTCTCGCGCAGGAGCGCGCCCCGGGGATGCTCGCCGGCCGCGGCTCCTTCTCCCGCTTCGCCGCGTGGGCGGCCGAGATCGCCGCGTTCATCGAGGAGCTGGATATCGAGGACGTGCCGCCGGACGCGCTCCTCTCCCTGGAGCGCGGCGCCGAGATCGGGATCGACGCCGCGCCCGGCGTGCGGGATCTCCTCCTGAACCTCACGGCGATACGCGGCGGGTACCACCGCCTCCTCGAGGAGCGCGGGGAGGTCACGCGCGGCCTGACGTACCTCCTCGCCTCGCGCGCCGTCGCCGGGCTCGCCCTCCCTGAATTCGACCGGATCCACCTCTGCGGCTTCTTCTCCCTGCACCGCACCGAGGAGCGGGTGGTGCGGGAGCTGTACCTGCGCGGCGACGCCGATCTCTGGTTCCAGCGCGGCGACGAGAACTGGCCGTCGCTGGAACGGCTCGCCGCGTCGCTCGGGAAACCGATCGCCCCCCCGCCCGGCGCCCGGAAGAACGGGCCCGCCGTCTCCCTCTGGGCCGGTTTCGACGCGCAGACGCAGGTGGGGATCGTGCGGAAGATCGTGGAGGGGATCCCCGACCGGGCGGGGACGGTGATCGTGCTGCCCGACGCCGGGAGCGTCATCCCCCTCGTCTCCGAGATCGCCGCGCTCGAGCCCGACTTCAACGTCTCCCTCGGCTACCCGCTGCGGCGCAGCGCCCTCTGCCACCTCCTCGGCTGCGTCTTCGACGCGCAGCGAAGCATGCGGGACGGCGCGTACCACGCCCGCGCGTACCTGCGGGTGCTCTCGCACCCGCTCGTGAAGAATCTGGCGGAGACCGGCGACGGGGCGCCTACCCGCGTCCTCGTCCACAAGGTCGAGGAGGCGCTGCGCGGGGAGGGGGAGTCCCCGCTCGCGGGGAGTCTGTTCGTGCGCCTGGCGGACCTCGAATCCGACGAGAGCATCCCGCGTCTCGCCGCCGCCTCGCTCGGCGAGATGGGCATCGAAAAGGATCCCGGGGCGCTCGCCGCCGCGCTCGCCGCCATCCACGCCGCCGCCCTGCGCGCCTGGGAGCGGATCGAGAGCTTCGCGGGGTTCGCCGCGGCGCTGGAGTCGTTCGTCGACGTCCTCGTGCGCCAAAGCCCGCTCGAGCGCTACCCGCTCAACCTCACCTTCGCGGACAGGCTCCTCTCGATGGCGGCCGGCCTCGCCGAGTCGGAGGCGGGGAACGAACGGTTCGAGCGGGAGGAGATCTTCAAGCTGTTCACCCGGATGCTGGAACGCGAGACGATCGGCTTCTCCGGTTCGCCGCTGCGGGGGCTCCAGATCCTGGGGCTGATGGAGACGCGGTCGCTCGACTTCCGGCACGTGGTCGTGATGGACGTGAACGAGTCCGCGCTCCCGGCCCTGAAGGGGCCGGACCCGCTGCTGCCCCGGCGGGTGCGGCTGGAACTCGGCCTCGACCGCGTGGAGCAGGAGGAGGAGATCCAGCGCTACCATTTCAGCCGCCTCGTCGCGCACGCGGAGACGGTCCACCTCGTCTACAGCGACCGGGAGGAGGGGGAGGGGCGGAGCCGCTTCATCGAGGAGCTCGTCTGGAGGGCGCAGCGCCTGCACGGGCAACTCGACGCCCTGCCCGTGCGGCGCGCCCACGTGCCGGTGCGGCTCTCGCTCGCCCAGGCCCCGGTCCCCAAGACGGAGGAGACGCTCCGGCTCCTGGAGCGCTTCCGGTACTCCCCCTCGAGCCTCGACGCCTACCTCGCCTGCCCGCTCAGGTTCTACCACGCGTACGTCCTGCGCCTGAGGGAGGCCGAGGATCTGCTCGAGGAGCCGGGGGGCGCGGAGATAGGGCGGTTCGTCCATACGCTGCTTTTCGAAACGTTCACCCCGTTCATCGGCACGCGGCCGCGGATCGACAAGCGGTTCAGAAAGCGCTTCTTCGCGAGGATGGAGGAGCTGTTTGCGGAGACGTTCGAACGCCGGATGCGGTCGGACGCGTTCATCCTCAGACAGGTGCTGCGGGTGCGGCTCGAACGGTTTCTCGACGCCGAGGCGGCGCGCGAGGTCGAGGCGGTCCTCGCGCTGGAGGAGCGTTTCGAGGGGGGGCTGCCGTGCGGGGAGGGGGAGCGCCTCTTCTCCTGCCGGGTCGACAGGATCGACCGCGAGCCGGGGGGCGGGATCGTCGTCATCGACTACAAGACCGGCGCGGCCGAGGCGCCGGGGGGGGTCGACGCGCTCGCCCGGATGGAGCCGGCGCGCGAGTCGATCCTTCGCGGGATCCGCTCGTTCCAGCTCCCGCTCTACTGCCGTTTCGCGGGCGAACGGCACCCCGGCGTTCCGGTGCGCGCCGAGCTCGTCGACCTCAGGGACTGCTCGCGGAAGCCGTTCCCGAAGGATCCGTCCGCGTTCGACGAGGCGATGGCCCGCTGCAACGAGGCCCTCGAACGGATCCTGTGCGAGATCGCCGACCCGGCGGTGCCGTTCGCCGCCTCCGAGGGGCGCTGGTGCAGCTGGTGCCCGTTCACGGCGATGTGCCGCTGAGTGCCGCGGCGCGGCGGCAGGCGAGGAGGAGATGAAACCGTCCCGTTTCGCGGCGTTCTCGATGCTGACGGTGGCGGTCGCGTTCTGGGGGGCGTCGTATCCGGTCACCCGGTACGCGCTGCGCTTCATCCCCCCGTTCACGCTCGGCTTCGCCCGTTTCGCGGCCGCCGCCCTCCTCCTCGCCGCGTTCGTCCGGCCGGCCGCCGCGCCGCCGCGGGGGGAGCGGGCGGCGCTCCTGGCGCTCGGGTTCACCGGCTCGTTCCTCTTCGTCGGCCTGATGAACCTGGGGATGCGCGCCACGACCGGGGTGGCCGGATCGCTCCTCTCCGCGACGCCCCCGGTCCTCACCGCCCTGCTCGCCGCCGCGTTCCTCGGCGAACCGCTCCGACGCGGACGGGTCGCGGGGCTCGCCGCCGGAATCGCGGGGGTCGTCCTGGTCGCGCGGGCCCCGGGGGGCGGGGCGTCTCCGGCCGCGGATTTCGTCCGGGGGAACGCGATCATACTCCTCTCCCAGGTCTGCTGGGCCTCCTACACGATGCTCGGGCGCCGGTTCGCGCTCCGGTGCGCGGGCGACACGGCGGCCTTCTGGACGACCGCCGTCGGGGCGCTGCTCCTCCTCCCGCTCTCCTGCCTCGAGCTCCTCCGCGGCGCCGCGATCGTCGTGACGGCGGGGGGCGCGCTCGCCCTGCTCTACCTCTCGGTCCTCAACACCGCCCTCGCGTACCTGTTCTGGAACCGCGCCCTCCGCACGGTGGGGGCGTCGACCGCGGCGGGGTTCCAGTACCTCCAGCCGCTCTCCGGGGCGTTCGTCTCGATCGCCTTCCTCGGCGAACGGCTCTCGCCGCCGCTCGTGGCGGGCGCCGCCTTGATACTGGCGGGCGTCTGGTTCGTGTTGCGGGGGGAAGGCGCACGAGACGGGAACGCCGCGGCCGCGGTTCCGGATTGACGCGCCGGGAGGCGTGGGATACCATTCGATAGGCATCGCCACCTGATCGGAGGAGACAATGAAGAAGCTGCTCGCCGCGCTGCTGCTGCTCGTTCTCGCCGGCTTCGTCTGGGTCCTGGCGTCTCGCGGGAGGTTCGAGCCGCCGTTCGCGGGCGCGTTCCCCTCGGGAGCGATCGCCTACGCCGCGGTGAAGGACGGGGGGGCGCTCGCGCGCGAGGTGGGCGGGTCGAACTTCTGGAAGGCGTTGCGCGATATCGAGAGCATCGGCGCCGCGGCGCCCGGCCCCGGCCGGACTGCGGCGGTCGCCGCGGTCCCGGCGGCGCTCTCCCGGATGCTCGGCGAGGAGGCGGCGATCGCCTTCTACGGGGAGAAGAGCCCCTTCGGCACCTCGGTCCTCTTCGCGGTGAAGGGCCCCGAGGCGCGCGAGGCGCTGCGCGCCCTCGCGCGGACGACGCGGCGCCGCGCGGAAACAGGCGAGGGGATGGAACGGTGCGCCTTCGAGGTGCCCGGCGCGCCGGGTTTGCGGGGGGCCTGCGCCGCGGACGATGCGGCGGGTTTCGCCGCGGTGTCGTCGCGCGACCCGGAGCTTCTGCTGAAGGCCGCGCTCGACCTCCGGGCGGGCGCGGGAGGGGCGGAGCCGCTCCGGAACGACCGCAGATTCAGGGCGGGGATCGGGAAACCGCCCCGCGGCGCCGGGGGGAGCCTGCTCGCCTGCGGATGGATGAACGACGAGGCGATCGAGGCGGCGGCGAGGTCGAGCGCCGCGGCCGCCGGGCTGGCCGCCGCGAACGTCCCCGCGGCCGCCCGGTCGCTCGCGGCGTCGGCGGAACGGTTCCCGGCGGTCTCCGCCGGGGGGTACCTGTTCCGGGACCGCGGCTTCCACGGGAGCCTCCGCACCCGTGTCGACCGGGCGCGCCTCACCGCGGAGCAGCAGGCGGTCTGGCCGGCCGCCTCGGGGACGCTCGGGGCGCTCGCCCTCGCGCCGAAGGGGACGATCCTCGTGAGCGCCGCGCGCATCCGGAACGCCGCGGCGGCGTGGGAGTTGTTCCGGGCGGATGCGAACCCGGTGGGAAGCGCCGTGGCGGGCTGGCTCTCGCGGCACGGGATCGACTTCGAGCGGGACGTGGCGCCCTGGGTGGGCGACGAGGTGAGCGTGCAGCTCTCCGACGTGCGCACGGGAGGCCTCTTCCCGCTCGCGGGCGCCGAGCTGATCGTGGCGGTGAAGGACCGGCGGGCGGCCGAGCGCGCCGTCGTGCGCCTGATGGAGGCGATGGGCGGCGGCGGGGCCGCCGGGGCGGGGCAGGCGTGGGATTTCCTCCGCCCCACGCTCTCGCGAAGCGCGCACCGCGGCGTCGAGGTGACGACGCTCGGCTACCCGGTCCCGGGCCTCTCCCCCTCGTTCGCCTTCGTCGGCGACCGCCTCGTCGTCGGGCTCGACCGCGCGTCGGTCCACGACATCGTCGACACCGCCGCGGGCGTCCGCGAACCGCTCTCCTCCGACGCCGTCTTCGCCGCGATGCGCGCGGCCGCCCCCGCGCGGCTGAACAGCTTCGCCTGGATCGACGGCGAGCGGGCGCTGCGGGCGGGCGAGGGGGTGCTCGCCTGGGCCCTCGCCGTGAAGCGCCTCGCCCGGTCGGTCTCCGACGCCCCGGTCCCCGAGTCGGAGCTCCGTCTCGAGGCGGATCTCCCGCGGATCTGCGCCGCCGCCGGGGTAGTCCGCGCCGCGATGACCGCCAGCGCCTGCGGCGACGACACGGTGGAGCAGTATTTCGCCGTGCGGCTGCAGGACATCTGAAATCCGTTGCCTCGCCGCCGCGGCTCGGCTAGAATGCTCCGGATCGGCATACCGGAAGGGGCGCCATGCTCAGCTACCTGCTGGGGCTGTTCTCCAACGACATCGGGATCGACCTCGGAACCGCCAACACCCTCGTCTACGTGAAGGGGGAGGGGATCGTGTTGCTGGAGCCCTCCGTCGTGGCGGTGCAGGCCGGCACGAACAACGTGCTCGCGGTGGGCGAGGACGCCAAGAAGATGCTCGGCCGGACCCCGGGCTCCATCGTCGCCATCCGGCCCCTGAAGGACGGCGTCATCGCCGACTTCGACATCACCGAGAGCATGCTCCGGTACTTCATCCGCAAGGTCCACAACCGGAGGTCGCTCGTCGCGCCGCGCGTCGTCATCGCCGTCCCCTCCGGGATCACGGAGGTCGAGAAGCGGGCGGTGAAGGACTCCGCCGAGCAGGCGGGCGCGCGCCTCGTCTACCTCATCGAGGAGCCGATGGCCGCCGCCATCGGCATCGGCCTCCCCGTCCAGGAGCCGGCGGCGAACATGGTCGTCGACATCGGCGGCGGCACCACCGAGGTCGCCATCATCTCCCTCGCGGGGATCGTCTTCTCCAAGAGCGTCCGGGTGGGGGGGGACGAGATGGACGAGGCGATCATCCAGTACCTGAAACGGAACTACAACCTGATGGTGGGCGAGCGCACCGCGGAGGAGATCAAGATCTCCATCGGGTCCGCCTACCCGCTGGCCGAGGAGCGGGTGATGGAGGTGAAGGGCCGCGACCTCATCGCCGGGCTCCCCAAGACGCTGCGGATCACCTCCGAGGAGGTGCGCGAGGCGCTCTCCGAGTCGATCTCGACCATCGTGGAGGCGGTGCGGATCACGCTCGAACGCTGCCCCCCCGAACTCTCCGCCGACCTCGTCGACCGCGGCCTGATCATGACGGGGGGGGGCTCCCTGCTCAAAGGATTCCCCCGCCTCATCTCGGAGGAGACGGGCCTCCCCGTCCACCTCGCCGACGAGCCGCTGCAGACCGTCGCGCTCGGCACCGGGAAGGTGCTCGACGAGCTGTACTTCCTCCAGAGGTTCATCCCCGCGGAGCGCAAGAGGTCCTGATCGTTTAGATGTCGATCCGGAACGTTGCCCGGCTGGCCGTGGCCGCCGTTCTCGTCTGTGCGTTTCTCGCGCTCCCGGCGCGCGTCGCCGTCTCCACCCGCCTCCTCCTCGCCCAGGCGCTCTTCCCGCTCGTGCGGTGCGCCCGCGTCGTCCTGGACGCCCCCGGGCGGCTCGCGGCGTCGCTGGCCTCCCGCCGCCGGATCGAGGAGGAGAACGCGCTCCTGCGCCGGCAGTGCGCCGAGTTGCGCGGGCAGGTCTCCGCCCTGGGCGGCCTGAAGGAGGAGAAGAGCCGCCTGCAGCGCCTCCTCGAGTTCAGGGATTCCAGCCCGCTCGCGCTGCTCCCCGCGGAGGTGATCGGGCGCGACACGCAGCGCTGGTACAGCGGCGTCGTGATCGACAAGGGCGCGCGGCGCGGCGTCCGTCCGGGGATGGCGGTCGTTGCGGAGGGGGGGGTGGTGGGGAAGGTCGTCGACTGCGCCCCGGAGATCAGCACGGTCCTTCTCATCGTGGACCGGCGGAGCAGGGTGGGGGGGGTCGTCGCGCGCACGAGAGAGACCGGCCTCGCGGGAGGCTCGTCGTTCAACACCCTGCGCCTCGACTACCTCCCGCGCCGGCCGGATGCCAGGCCCGGCGACCGGGTGCTGACGTCGGGCCTCGGCGGCGTCTACCCGCGCGGGCTCGAAATCGGGACGGTCATCGGCGTCTACGACGGGGAGACCGGCCTCTCGAGCTGCGCCGACATCTCCCCGAGCGTCGACTTTTCGAGGCTGGAGGCGGTGTTCGTGGTGACCGGCAGGCGCGCGGGGGAGGAGGGGGACGTTCCCAGGTGAGAGCGCTTCCGGCGGCGTTCCTGATCGGCCTCGTCGCGGCGGTCCAGGCCGCGTGCGCGGCGACGCCGGCGGGGATCCGCCTCCCCGCCGACCCGCTGCTGGTCTCCGTCCTCTCCATCGCCGCGCTGTGCGGCGCGGAGGCGGCCGTGCTCGCGGCGGCGTTCGCCGGGATGTGCAAGGACGCCCTCTCCACGGGGCCGTTCGGCGTCTCCGCCGCGGTCTTCATCCCGCTCGCCCTGCTCATGAACCGGCTCCGCCTCGCGCGGGGGCCGGCGCACTGGGCCGTGGGGTCCGCCGCCGCCTTCGCGGGGACGCTCGCCGCGGCCGCCCTGTATCTCCTCTTCACCGCGCTCAGGGGCGAGCCGGCGTACGGGGGGCCGGGCCCGCTGCTTGCGGCCGCGCTCGTGAACGCCTGCATCGCGCCGCCGCTCCGCCTGGCGTGGCGCCTCGTGCTGAGGTGAGGAGACCGTGAAGGATCGGCTCGAAAGGTTCCCGGAGGAGGCGCTGTTCCCGACCCCCGCCGTGCGCGGGATCGCCTGCCTTGTCGCGGCGGCGCTGCTGGTCATCCTCTGCTGCCTCTGGTACGTCCAGGCCGTCCGCGGCGCGGAGTACCGCGAGATGGGGCGGAGCAACCGCGTGCGCCTCGTCCGGCGTCCCGCCCCGCGCGGCGCCATCCGCGACCGCCGCGGCGAGATCCTCGCCGACAGCCGCGTGAGCTTCGACGTCGAGGTCGTCCCCGGCGACGTCGAGGATATGGACGAGGCGGAGGAGGCGCTGGGGGGCATCCTCGGCATCGCGCCGGAGGAGGTGCGCGCCCGCATCGCCGCCGGCCGCTCGTACGCGTACCTGCCGGTGACGGTCGAGGCGGACGCGGGCGAGGAGGCGATGCTCGCGATCGAGGAGCGCCGCCCCGGGCTCGCCGGCGTGCAGGTCGGCGTCCGCCCGAGGAGGAGCTATCCCCACGGACGCCTGCTCTCGCACGTCCTCGGCCACCTCGGCGCCATCGATCCCGGGGAGTTCGAGCGGCTGAGGGAGCGGGGCTACACGCGGCAGGATTTCGTCGGCAAGAGCGGCATTGAGAAGCGGTGCGAACGCTTCCTCGCCGGCGCGGCGGGGGCCGAGGGGATACAGGTGGACAGCCGCGGCTACCTCGACCGGGTCCTCTACAGGCGGGACCCGGTCCCCGGCGCGGCGGTGTATCTGACGGTGGATCTGGCGACGCAGCGCGCCGCCGAAGCCGCCCTCGAGGGGGAGGTCGGCGCGGTGGTCGCGCTCGATCCGGCCACCGGCGCGGTGCTCGCCATGGCGAGCAGTCCCGGCTACGACCCGGCCGCGTTCCTCCCCCCCGCGGAGACGGAGCTCATCCGCGCCCTGATGAGCGACCCCTCGCTGCCGCTCGTGAACCGGGCGACGCAGGGCGTCTACTCCCCCGGCTCGACCTTCAAGCCGCTCGTCGCCTTGGCCGCCCTCGAGAGCGGCGCGATCTCGGGCGAGACGCGGTTCACCTGCACCGGCGCCTTCTTCCTCGGCAGGCGCCCGTTCAAATGCTGGCTCGAGAAGGGGCACGGGGCGGTCGCCGTCGAGGACGCCCTGATGTACTCGTGCAACGTTTTCTTCTACAATGCCGGCCACCGCGCGGGACGGGACGAGCTCGTGCGCGTCGCCTCCGCCTTCGGCTTCGACGAGCCGACCGGAATCGACCTCCCCGGCGAGCGGGCGGGCGTCGCCCCGACGGCCGCGTGGAGGGAGCGGCGCGGGATGCGCGCCTGGTATCCGGGCGACACCGTGGTGATGTCGATCGGGCAGGGGTATCTCTCCTTCACCCCGCTGAGGGCCGCGACACTCATCGCCGCGGTGGCCAACGGCGGGAAACTGCCGCGCCCCTTCCTGGTGGAGCGCGTCGTCTCCCCGCTGGGCGAGACGCTGCTCGAGGGCCGCCCGGAGACGGCGCGGGAGATCCCGCTCCGTCCCGGCGACCTCGCCCTCGTGCAGGAGGGGCTCCGCCGCGCGGTCAACTCCCGCTACGGGACCGGCCAGAAGGCCCGGCTGAAGGGGGTGGAGGTCGCCGGGAAAACCGGCACCGTGCAGGTGGGGACGGAGGAGCGGCGGAAAAACCACGCCTGGTTCATCGGCTACGCCCCGGCCGGCGAGCCGCGGATCGCCCTGGCGGTGCTGCTCGAGGGGCGCGAATCCGGCGGGTTCTTCGCCGCGCCCGTCGCGCAGAAGATCCTCGCCGCCTATTTCGGCGTCGACCTGCACGGGTAGAACACGGCGCGCCCGCCGCGGCGGCGGCGGACGCGTGGGGACGGACGGCATGCTGAACCTTTCGCGCTACCGGCACACCTCGTGGGCGATCACGGCCTGCGCCTCCGCGATCGTGGCGCTCGGCCTCGCCTTCATCTACAGCGCATCCCTCGGGATGGGGGAGGGGGCCGGGAGCGCGTACGTGGCGCGCCAGGCCGCGTGGGCGGCCATCGGCCTCGCGGCGGCGGCCCTGCTGGCGGCGACGGACTACCGGAGGCTGGCCTCCTCCGCGTATCTGCTCTACGGCGCCTGCATCCTCGTCCTCGTCCTCCTCCTCGCCGCCTCCGACGCGCGGCGGGGGGCGCGGAGCTGGTTCAGCATCGGCTCCTTCGCCGTGCAGCCGTCGGAGTTCGCCAAGATCGTCCTCATCCTCGCCCTCGCGCGGTACCTCTCGAGGGAGGACGCCTCGCGGCGGTCCGCCTCCTACCTCGGCGGCGCCCTGCTCCTCGCCGGCGTCCCGGTCGCCCTCATCCTGCGCGAGCCCGACCTCGGCACCGCCCTCGTCTTCGCGCCGGTCATTTTGGCGATGCTCCTCGTCGCGGGCGCCCGCCGCTCCTACCTCTCCGGGATCCTGCTGACGGGCCTCCTCTCCCTCCCCGCCGGCTGGCTGCTCCTCAAGCCGTACCAGAAGCTCCGGATCAAGGTCTTCCTCGACCCGCGGCTCGACCCGCTGCGCGCCGGCTACAACGCGATCCAGTCCCGCATCGCCGTGGGGGGCGGCGGGGTATGGGGGCAGGGCTGGCTCCACGGCACCCAGACGCACCTCCGGTTCCTCCCCGAGCGGCACACCGACTTCATCTTCTGCGTGCTCGCCGAGGAGGCGGGGTTCCTGGGCTGCGCCCTGCTGCTCGCGCTCTACGCGACGATCATCTTCGCGGGGTTGAGGATCGCGGAGCAGGCGCGCGACGAGTTCGGGAAGCTGGCGGCGGTCGGCATCACGGTGCTGCTGGCGGCCCACGTGGTGATCAACATCGGGATGACGATCGGGCTGCTCCCGATCACCGGGCTGCCGCTCCCGCTGATGAGCTACGGGGGCTCCTCGCTCGTGGGCACCTGCATCTCGCTCGGGGTGCTCCAGAGCATCAGCGCGCGGAGGTACGTCTTCTAGCGGCGCACGGCGAAGGCGGAACGGGGACGGGGGAGGGGGGCGAATGGACAACGGGGGAACGGCCGGGATCCGCGGCGTGCTCGAGCGGGAGGTGCTGCCGCGCGTGACGAAGCCGGGGCGTTACATCGGCGGGGAATTCGGCGCGACGCCGAAAAGCGGCGCGGAGGTGCGCATCGCGCTCGCCTTCCCGGACGTCTACGAGATCGGGATGAGCCACCTCGGGTTGAGGATCCTCTACTCCCTCGTCAACGCGCGCCCCGGTTTCGCCGCCGAGCGGGTCTTCGCCCCGTGGCCCGACATGGAGCGGGAGATGCGCGCGCGGGGGGTGCCGCTCTACGGGCTCGAGACCTTCCGGCCGCTGCGGGGATTCGACCTCGTCGGCTTCTCGCTCCAGCACGAGCTCACCTACACCAACATCCTCACGATGCTCGACCTCGGCGGCGTCCCGCTCCGCGCCCGCGACCGCGAATCCGCCCTCCCGCTCGTCGTCGCCGGCGGGCCGGGGGCGTACTCGCCGGGGCCGCTCGAGGAGTTCGTCGACCTGTTCGTGGTCGGCGACGGGGAGGAGGCGCTCCCCGAGCTGATGGAGGAGCTCGGGCGATGGAAGCGGGCGGGGGGCGGCGCGAGGGGCGACCTGATCCTCCGCCTCGCCCGCGGCGTGGCGGGCGTCTACGCGCCGTCCCTCTACCGGGAGCGGCGCCTCCCGGACGGGTCCCTCGGGGGGATCGAGCCGGTCACCGAGGGGGTCCCGGCGCCTGTGCGGCGCCGCCTCGTCGCGCAACTCGACTCGGCCCGCTGGCTCTCCGCCTTTCCGGTCCCGCACGTCGCCGCGGTGCACGACCGGGCGGCGATCGAGGTGCGGCGCGGCTGCGGGCAGGGGTGCCGGTTCTGCCAGGCGGGCTTCATCTACCGCCCGGTTCGGGACGAGTCGCCCGACCGCGTCTGCGCGGCGGCGGAGGAGGCCCTCCGCCGGACCGGGCACGGCGAGGTGGCCCTCTGCGCCCTGTCGATCGGCGACGTCCCCGGTCTCGCCTCCCTGGCGGAGCGGGTCGCGAAGCTCCCCGCCCCGGGGCCGGTCTCCCTGTCGATCCCCTCGCTCCGGCCCGACCGCCTCACGGACGCGCTCGCCGACCGCCTCTCCGCGGGGGCCAAGACGGGGATCACCCTCGCTCCCGAGGCGGGCACGGAGGCGATGCGGCGGCGGATCAACAAGAAGGTCTCGCTCGACGACCTGCTCCGGTTCGCCGCGGCGCTCAAGGACCGCGGCTGGAGATCCGTGAAGCTCTACTTCATGATCGGCCTCCCCGGCGAGACCGAAGAGGACCTCAAGGGGATCGCGGACTGCATCGGCCGTGTCGCGTCGCTGCGCGGCAGGGGGAAGGGGAGGTGGGAGGTCTCCGTGACCGTCTCGTCGTTCGTGCCCAAGGCGCACACGCCGTTCCAGCGGGACGGGATGACGTCGGCGGAGATGCTCCGCGACACGCAGCGATTCCTGCGCCGGGAGGTGCGGCAGCGGAACGCGACGCTCAGGTTCCACGACGTCGAATTGAGCGCGCTCGAGGGGGTCTTCTCCAGGGGCGACCGCCGCCTCGCCGCCGTCATCCTCGACGCTTGGCGCAGGGGGGCGCGCTTCGACGGCTGGAGGGAGTGCCACGACCCGTCGATCTGGAGGGAGGCGTTCCGCGGGGAGGGGATCGACCCGGCCGCGTACGCGGGCAGGAGCTTCCGCGAAGACGAGTTCCTCCCCTGGTCGGTCATCGATGCCGGCGTTTCGCCCGGCTACCTGCTCCGCGAGCGCCGGAAGGCCGCGCGCGGCGAGTTCACCCCCGACTGCGTGACGCACGGATGCCAGGGGTGCGGGGCCTGCGGGGCGGGGTGCGCGCCCCGGCCGGCCGGACCCGCCGGGGGAGCCCGCGCGGCGGCGGAGGCGCCCCAGGATCCCTCTTGACACCCGCGCGGCCGTCGGGCATCATGCCTCCATGTTCAGCCTCGGGCGACTCGCGCTGCTCCCCAACGGGCTCCGGGCGAAGTTCATCGCCGCCTTCGCCTGCATGTCCATCCTCCCCCTCCTGGTCTGCGTCTATATCATACTGACCTTCGTCTTCCCGTTCTCCGAGTCCCTCTGGCTGACCAGCACCATCCTCCTCCTCACGATGCTCATCGCCTACTGCGGGTTTCACCTGATGGATGAGATCGTCAACTCCATCATCGCCCTCTCGCGCACCGCCCGCCGTCTCGTGCCGCACGCCGCCGCCGGTCTCCAGGCCCATCCCGGCGGGGACGAGGTCACCGCGATCAAGCAGTCCCTTTCCACGCTCGCCGAGGACGTGGAGCGCAAGACGTTGAAGATGCGGCAGTTGGAGACCACGGACGAGAAGATCGGCATCTTCACCGAGCGGCACCTCAGGGCGCTTCTCGTGGAGGAACTCAAGCGGGCGGCGCTCTACCAGCGTCCGTGCGCCTTCGTGGTGGTCCGTTTCAAGAGCCGCCCCGGCACCGACCGGATCCTCGCGGACGCGGAACACGGCACGGCGGCGGTCAGGGGCCTGGCGGGCGTCGTGAAGCGCTACACCACGAAGATCGAGAAGGTCGGCAGGATGGGGCCGGCCGGCGTGGGCATCATTCTCCCCGAATGCAACCGCCAGCAGGCCATCCAGACGGCGGAACGCATCGTGGAGGATGCCGCCTCCTTCTCGTGGGGGCCGCTCTCCGCGATGGCGGACTGGGGTCCCGAGATCGCGGTGAGCGTCGTCTCGGCGCCCGTGGACGGCGTCGATCCGGCGATCCTGATCAAGAAGTGCCTGACCTCCCTCCCCGCGTGACCCGGCGGAGCCGCCGCGCGCGCCCTTTCAGTGACGGTCGTTTCGTCTCCGCGGAGTTTCCTTCCCGGTTCGCCGCCGAATAACCGGCACCCGGTTTGCACTTTTGCAAACGGTTCCTTGACTATATCAATTTTGCGTGCTACGTTGATTCAGGCCGCGGTCCGACGCCTCTTTTCACGAGGGCGGGGAGGGCGAGAGGGTGTCCGCTTTCAAGAAGGTCACCAAGAAGCTGGTCGGGGAGCTTATGATTGACAGCGGCGTCATCACCCGCGCCCAGCTCAACCAGGCCCTCGAACGCAAGAAAGAGACCGGCAAGCTCCTGGGCGAATCGCTCGTGGAGCTAGGATTCGCGAGCGAGCAGGACGTCGTCGGCGTCGTCGCGGCGCAGTACCGGATCCCGTACCTGCCCCTGAAGAACCACGACGTGGACAAGGAGCTCCTCAAGACGCTCCCGCGGGAACTCGTCTTCAGGCACCGCTGCTTCCCCGTGGACAGGATCGGCTCCGTCACCACCGTCGCGATGGAGAACCCGCTGGACGACAGGGCGGTCGGGGAGATCCAGAAGGCCGTCGGCGGCAGGGTGCTCTGCTTCGTCTCCACGCCGAGCGAGATACTCTCCGCCATAGAACAGCACTACGGCGCCGTCGAGGCGCACGCGTTGCGCGCCGCCGCGTCCGCCCCCCAACCCCCTCCCGAGACCCGGCAGGCGCCCGCCTCCGCCGGGGCGGACGAGGGCGCGTTCCTGGGGGAGGAACCGGACGTCGAGGAAGGCATCAAGGTCTTCCAGATCGAGGAAGACGCCCTCCCGGAGGAATGACCGTGTCGATGCCGCTTCTGGATGAACTGCCCGAGATCCTGCTCCAGGACGGCTGCGTCGGCCGCGAGGAGATGGAGAAGGCCGTCGAGGAGCAGAAGCTCACGGGGGGGCGGATCGACCAGATACTGGTCAAGAACGGCTACGTCACGGAAAAGACGCTGATGGCCTCCGTGGCGGCGCACCTGAACATCCCCCCCGTCGACCTTTCCAAGTTCAGGCCCGCCCCCGACGTCCTCGAGCTGGTCTCCCGGCAGGTCGCCAGCTTCTACAAGGTGATCCCGCTCGCCAAGATCGGCAACACCCTCACCTTGGCGATGGTCGATCCGCTGAACGTGCTCGCGCTCGACGACATCCGCCTCATCGCGGGGCTCGACATCCAGCCCGCCATCTGCGCGGGGAAGGAGTTCCGCGACGCGCTCGAGAATTTCTACTCCTCCAAGGCGAACATGGAGCACCTCCTCAAGGACGCCGTCGGCGTCGGCGTCGAGGCGAAGAAGAAGGAGTCCGAGCAGGACATCAACCTGGACGAGCTCGTCGAGCAGACCGGCCAGGTCTCCATCATCAAGATCGTGAACATGATGCTGGTGCAGGCGATCAAGGAGCGGGCGAGCGACATCCATATCGAGCCGTTCGAGAAGGAGATGAAGCTCCGCTACCGGGTCGACGGCGTCCTCCACGAGAGCGTCGCCCCCCCCAAGCATATGCAGAACGCCGTCACCTCCCGCATCAAGATCATGTCCAACCTCGACATCGCTGAGCGCCGCCTGCCGCAGGACGGGCGTTTCAGGATCAAGGTCCACGGGCGCGAGATCGACTTCCGCGTCTCCTGCCTCCCCACGAGCTTCGGCGAGAAGGTGGTGCTCCGCGTGCTCGACAAGAGCGGGCTCGACAACATCGACCTGGCGAAACTCGGCTTCCACAAGGAGGGGGCCGAGGCGTTCATAGGGGCGATCTCGTCCCCGTACGGGATGATCCTCATCACCGGCCCGACCGGCAGCGGGAAGTCGACCACCCTCTACGCCGCCCTCAAGGTCATCAACAAGCCCGAGGTGAACGTCATCACGGTCGAGGACCCGGTCGAGTACCAGATGCAGGGAATCAACCAGGTCTCGGTCCGCTCCGACATCGGCCTCACCTTCGCCGCGGGCCTCCGGTCGATCCTCCGGCAGGACCCCGACGTGATCATGATCGGGGAGATCCGGGACCTCGAGACCGCGGATATCGCGGTCAAGTCCGCCCTCACCGGGCACCTTGTCCTCTCGACGCTCCACACCAACGACGCCGCGAGCGCCATCACCCGCCTCGACGACATGGGCATCGAGCCGTTCCTCATCTCCTCCTCGACCCTCCTCGTCGCCGCGCAGCGCCTCGTCCGGCGCATCTGCAAGAAGTGCAAGAAGGAGATCGACGTCCCCGAGGACGCCCTCCGCCTGGCCCAGATGAGCTACCCGAAGGGCCAGAAGCCCCTGGTCTGGCGCGGGACCGGCTGCGGCGCGTGCAACAACACCGGCTACTCGGGCCGGATGGCGCTCATCGAGGTGATCGCCATCGACGACGAGGTCCGCGGACAGATCATGAAGCGCGCGACCGGGCGCGAGATCAAGCTCGCCGCGATGCGGCGGGGGATGAAGACGCTCAGGATGGTCGGCCTCGACCGGGTGCGGGAGGGGGAGACCACCATCGAGGAGGTGCTGCGCGTCACCGCGCCCGACTGACGGGCGCGGAACGGCAGGCGCGGCGCCGCGGGGCGTCTTCCCCCTCCGCCGGCGGAGGGGCGCCGCGGTGACGGGTTCGCACGGAGGTGTGGCGCATGGTCAACTTCAAATACACGGCCAAGGATCTGCAGGGGCGCGACGTCGCCGCGACGATGACCGCCGAGAGCGAGGGGGAGGTCATCGGCAAGCTCCGCAAGAGCGGCCTCATCCCGGTCAAGATCGTCCGGGACGAGAAGGCGGGGCGGAAGCGGTTCCAGAAGAAGGTGAAGGCGGAGGCGGTCGTGATCTTCGCCCGCCAGCTCGCCACGATGATCGAGGCGGGGCTCCCCCTCGTCCAGGGGCTCGAGGCGCTCGAGCAGCAGCAGGTCCAGTACCCGGTCTTCGCCGCCGTCATCAAGACGGTCAAGGAGGACGTCGAGGGGGGGAAGAGCCTCTCGGACGCGCTGGAGCGGCACCCGCGGGCCTTCGGCGCGCTGGTCGTGAACCTGGTCCGCGCGGGGGAGAACAGCGGCACCCTCGCCGAGATCATGGACCGTATCGCCAAGTACCTCGAATCGGCCCGCGCGCTCCAGAAGAAGGTGAAATCCGCGATGATGTACCCGCTCGTCGTCTCGGTGATGGCGCTCATCATCACGATCGTGCTGCTCGTCAAGGTGATCCCGGTCTTCGGCACCATCTTCTCGAGCTTCGGCGCCGAACTGCCGCTCCCGACGCAGATGCTGCTCACGTTCAGCGACTACCTGCGCCGGTACATCCTTCTCGCCCTTGCCGGGATCGTCGGGATCGTCTTCGCGTTCCGCGCCTTCTACAAGACCGACAAGGGGCGTCTCCGCGTTGACGCCCTCGTCCTCCGGCTGCCGGTCTTCGGCGACCTGATCCACAAGGTGGTCCTCTCCCGCTTCGCCCGGACGCTCAGCACCCTGGTGCGGAGCGGCGTCCCGATCCTGCGCTCGCTCGACATCGTCGCCAAGACCGCCGGCAACTACGCGGTGGAGCTCGCCGTCGGCAAGGCGGCGCAGAAGATCAAGGAGGGGGAGAGCATCGCGGGGCCGCTCGAGGAGACCAAGATGTTCACGCCGATGGTGGTGCGGATGATCTCGGTGGGGGAGAAGACCGGCAAGGTGGACACGATGCTCGAGAAGATCGCGGACTTCTTCGACGACCAGGTCCAGACCACCCTCGCCGGCTTCACCGCCCTCATCGAGCCGCTCCTGATCGCCTTCCTCGGCATCGTGGTCGGGACGATCGTGATCTGCATGTTCCTCCCGATCCTCAGGCTCTCCTCGGTCGTCAAGATCTGAACGCGGCAGGGGGGGCGCGGCGCGCGTCCCCCCGAAC
Organism: Chlamydiota bacterium; assembly: GCA_012729785.1. NCBI lineage: Bacteria > Pseudomonadati > Chlamydiota > Chlamydiota bacterium. Next base: position 45,492 of record JAAYCL010000001.1, read on the forward strand.
GGAGCGTGCGCCATGAAGCTCGCCCGGGAACGGACGGAGTTGCTGAGCCGCGTCAAATGGTTCATGCTGCTCCGGCTGATCCTGATATCGGTCCTGATGCCGGTCAGCGCCTGGGTCTTCGGGCAGGGGGCCACCCCCTTCTTCTTCGTCATCGGGGTGCTCTACTGCGCCACGCTCCTCTACATCGTCCTTTTGAAGACGCCGGTGCGGCTCAGGACGCAGGCGTACGGGCAGTTCCTCTTCGACGCCGCGGTCGTGACCGCGTTGCTGAGCTTCACCGGGGGGATCAACAGCAACTTCGTGTTGCTCTACGTGCTGGTGATCGTCTTCGCGAGCCTCATCCTCGGGAGACAGGCGGGGATGGTCCTCGCGGTCAGCTCCAGCGGCTTCTACGCCGTCCTCGCCCTCCTGGAGTGCTGCAGCCTTCTCCCCCCCGCCCTGGACCCTGCGCGCGGCCTTACCTGCGACCCGGTCTACGCGGCCTACCTGGTGCTGGTGCGCGCCACCATCTTCTGCATCCTCGGCTACTTCGCGGATTACCTGGTGAACAGCCTGTACGCGAACCGGATCGAGATCGAGGATCTGAAGAAGCTCAACGAGCGGATCCTCACCCAGATCAACGGCGGTCTCATCACCACCGACGCCTCCGGCAGGATCATCTTCGCCAACGAGGGCGCCGAGGAGGTCCTGGGCTACACGCGCGCCGAGATGATCGGGAAGAGCTGGCACGCCTTCCTGGGCCGCACGGTCGGCGATTTCGACGACCGCTGGCTGGTCGAGGAGGCGAGGTCGTTCGCGCGCTGCGAGATATGGGTGGCGCGCAAGAACGGCACGGAGATCCCGGTCGGCTTCACCGTGTCGAGCCTCGTGGACGGGGACGGGACGCCGCTCGGGCTGCTCATCCTCTTCAGGGACCTGACGCAGATGCGCCAGCTGGAGGAACGGATGCGCCGGGCCGACCGCCTCTCCGCCGCCGGGGCCATCCTCGCCGGGGTCGCCCACGAGGTCCGCACGCCGCTCACCGCCATCCGCGGGGCGGTGGAGGTGCTCAAGGAGAGCGGGTTCGGAGACGGCGAGGGCGCCGCGATGGCGGAGATCATCATCAAGGAGTCGGACCGGCTCAACAGGATCATCAGCGATTTCCTGGTCTCCGGGGGCCCGGGCCGCGACTCCCGCGCCGTGGAGGATCTCGGCGCCATCGTCGACGAGGTGATCCGTGTCGAGAGGCAGACGCGGCAGGGGGGCGAGGGGCTCCGCGTCGTCAGGGACCGCGCCGAGAAGTCGGTGCGGGCGCGCGTCGACAGCGCGCAGATGAAGCAGGTCTTCATCAACCTCATCGACAACGCCCTCGACGCGGCGTCGCCGCGGGGCGAGGTGACCGTCGGCGTCGAGCGGGTTCCCGCGCGCCCCGGGGAGACACCCGCCGCCCGGGTGCGGGTGGAGAATACGGGGCCCGGGATGAACGCCGAGGGGATGGCGCGCCTGTTCGAGCCGTTCTATTCGACGAAGCGGAGCGGCACCGGCATGGGGCTGTTCATCGCGGAACGGATCGTCCGCGGCCACGGGGGCCGGCTCGACGCCGAGAGCCGCGAGGGGCGGACGGTCTTCACGGTCACGCTCCCGTGCGAGGAGGATGCGGGCGCGGGCGCGCGAGGGAGCGCGGGGCCGCCCCCCGCGGCTCCGCCGAATTCGGGCGGATGAAGGCGGGGGCCCGCGCGGCCCGCCGTTTGAATCCCGTGAACCGCGCGCGTGGCGGGGCGAGGTGACGAACCGATGGCCAAGATCCTTCTGGTCGACGACGAGCGGAGCCTCCTGACGGTCATCAAGGCCGCCCTGGAGCGCGACGGGCACGAGGTCATCGCCACCTCGGAGCCGGAGGAGGCGCTCCGCGTCATCGGTGAAGACGGGCTCGACGCCGTCGTCACCGACCTGAAGATGTCCCCGATCGGCGGCATCGAGATCCTGAAGGAGGCCAAGGCCCGCGACCGGGACCTGGTGGTCATCATGATCACCGCCTTCGGCTCGGTGGAGACCGCCGTCGAGGCGATGAAGCAGGGCGCCCACGACTACCTCATCAAGCCGCTCCACCTGGAGGCGCTGCGGCTGTCGCTCAGGCGCGCCCTCGCGCACCGCGCCCTCGTGCGGGAGAACGTCACCCTGAAGCGCGAGCTCGCGGAGATCTACCGCTTCGACAACATCGTCGGCTCGAGCGAGGCGATCCAGAAGGTGTTCCGCAAGATGGAGAAGGTGGCGGACACCGATAGCACGGTCCTGATCTACGGCGAGAGCGGCACCGGCAAGGAGCTTGTCGCGCGCGCCCTCCACTTCAACAGCGCCCGCCGCGACAGGCCGTTCGTCGCGGTGAGCTGCGGCGCGCTCCCGGAGTCGCTCCTGGAGTCGGAGCTCTTCGGGCACGTGAAGGGGGCGTTCACGGGGGCGGTCGCCTCCAAGGACGGGCTCTTCAAGGCGGCCGACGGCGGCACCATCTTCCTCGACGAGATCGGCGCGACCAGCCCCGCGATCCAGTCGAGCCTCCTTCGCGTCCTGCAGGAGCGCGAGGTCAAGCCCGTGGGCGCGACGAGGAACATCAAGGTCGACGTCCGGGTGATCGCCGCCTCGAACGAGCGGCTCGAGGAGATGATCGAACGGGGGGCGTTCCGCGAGGATCTGTACTACCGCCTCAGCGTGATCCCGATCGACCTGCCGCCGCTGCGGGAGCGCAAGGAGGACATCCCGCTCCTGGTGGAGCATTTCATACGGAAGGCGGTCGCGAAGCGCGAGGGGGGTCTCGCGATCAAGATGAGCAGCGAGGTGCTGAAGCTCCTCACCGCCTACGACTGGCCCGGCAACGTCAGGGAACTGGAGAACGCCATCGAGCGGATCGCGGCGTTGAGCGACGGCGGCCTCGTGATGCGCGAGCATCTCCCCGAGAAGATCGCGATGGCCGGCGACGATTTCGAGAACGCCGAGACGAGAAACCTGAAGGCGTTCGTCCAGGAGAAGGAGCGGACGCACATCCGCAGGGTGCTCGAGGAGACCGGCGGCGACAAGAAGGCCGCGGCGAAACTGATGGGAATAGATCTCGCCACGCTCTACCGGAAGATAGACCGCCTGCGCGCAAACGGAAACGAAACGAGACGCGAGAAGGAAGCGAATGATTCCTGACGATGAACTGGTATTTTGCGATTTTGCGAATTCAGCACATCAGTTTTCGCATCTATGCGGAATCCGGGGCGGATGGAATGAGAATTAACCTCGATTCGGATCCTAACTAGTTGCGCTGCAGTGCAATGATGCATATGACATTATATATTTCAGATGGAACGGATATTGCTTATCCAGGAAGTCGAACAGAGGAAACCTTCTGAAAGGAGGTGCGGTGAGATGAGAAAGAGCGGGTTTACACTGGTGGAGATCATGATCGTAGTCGCGATCATCGGTCTCCTCGCTGCCATCGCCATCCCGAACTTCATTCGGGCGCGCGAGCAGACGCAGAAGAACTCCTGCCTCAACAACCTGCGCCAGTTCGACTCGGCGGTGCAGCAGTACGCGCTCGAGGCGGGTCTGGGGACCGGCGTCGACGTGACTGCGGCTCTCGACCCCTACCTCACGAACCTGACGACGTCTTCCGCTTGTCCGGGCGGCGGCACCTACACGATCGGCGCCACGGGGACCGCGTCGAGCTGCAGCACGCACGGGTCGGTGTCCACGTTCAACGAGTGAGGCCGCGCAGCGCGTAACGCAACAAGGAACGGGGCGGTATCCGGACGGATGCCGCCCCGTTTCGTTGTCTATGCGCCTGCGCAACCGCCGCCCTTGCGCGCGTCTGTCGTGCCTGCCGGCGCCGCCTCGGCCGCTGCAGGACCCGGACGGCGTCGCGCGGGCGCCCTCGCCGCATAGGCTCAGTTCGCGTTCCGCATGAGTCGATGCGCCCTTTGCACCGCCGGCCCGAAGTCGGGGCGGCTCCTCGCGATGCCGCGATACGCCTCGAACGCCTCGCGCGTTTTACCCTGCCTCTCGCAGCAGACCGCGAGCAGCATCTGCGCCTCGAATGAGGAGGGATCGACGGCGAGCGCTTCGCGGACGGCGCGCTCGGCGCGTTCCGGTTCGCCCGCGGCCAACAACGCCGAGGCGAGCTTGACGCCGAGCGCGGGATCCCTCGGCGCCGCCTCGACCGCCGCGGACAGTTCCCGGACGGCGTCGCGCGGCCGCCCCTCCTCGAGGGCGAGAAGGCCGGACACGGCGCGCACCTCCGGCGAGCCGGGCGCGAGGCGCGCCGCCTCCTCGATCTCCGCCCGCGCGTCGTCGGGGCGGTGCATCCAGAGGTAGGTGTGCGCGAGGTTGAGACGGGCGAGGAGCGAGCGCGGGTTGCGCGCGGCGACGTTTCGCAGGATCCGCTCGCTCTCCTCGTACCTCCCCTCGGCCGCGCGGATGAGCCCCAGGTTGATCTGCATCCGTTCGCTGTACGAACTGCGCGAGATTGTTTCGGAGTAGAAGGTGGCTGCGTCCCGCCAGTAGTCGTTGTGCAGGCGGGCGAGGGCGGAGAGGAGCAGGAGCGTCGCGACGCCCCCGGCGCGCCAGGCCGTCTGCGCGGCGGTTCCGTCGCCGGCCCGCCCGCTGTCCCCGTTCCCCGGCTGTGCGTCTCCTTCACATTGCGCGGATTCATCCGCTTGATGAGGAGGCGAGTTGCGAAGCCGTCGGCGCGCCATGCCGCCGAGAAGGGAGCCCCACGCGTAAGCGATCGCGGCCGAGAGGCCGGCGAGCGGGAGGTAGAGAAACTGCTCCCCGATGAAGATCGCCCGGTCCGCGTACGCGGGGTAGAGCGGGAGGAGGTTGCCGGCGGGGAGGAGGGCGGCGAGCGCCCAGCACAAGAGCAGCGGGACGGGCGAGGCCCCCCGGCGGAGCAGCGCCCGCGCGACGACGAGCGCGGCGAGCAGCACGGCGGCGGCGGGGATGAGGGTCGCGGGCGTCACGGCCGGGGGAACGGGAAGGAACCGCTCCATATGGAGGCCGACGGGGAAGAAGATAAGGGCCGCGTACACGAAGATGCTCTTGGCGGCGGCGAGCAGGATGGGGAGGGAGGGGGGCGCGGCGGCGGGAGGGGGGAGGCCGGCGAGGCGCCGGCAAACCAGCACGAGACAGAGCGCGGCGGCGGACGCGCCGGCGAGGCGCAGGATCACGCCGCGCCTCCCGGGCGCCGGAGGGGCGCCTTTTCCGTCACGGGACGGAGCGGAGAGGGCCCCGGTCAGGAGGAGCAACAGGGGGGCGGCGAATGCGGACTCCTTCGACATCGCGGCGAGCGCCGTGCAGAGTCCCACGGCGCAGGCGGTCGCCGCTTCCCCCGCGCCGGAGGGGGCGGGCAGGGCGAGCCGCCGCGCGAGGAGGATGCAGCCGAGGAGGACGAAGAGGGCCGCGAGCAGGTCGGTCCGCCCGGAGATGTACGCCGCCGCGTTCGTCTGGAGCGGGTGGCAGGCGAAGAGGATCGCCGCGGGGAATGCGGCGGGCCGCGTGCGGGGAATGAGGCGGAACAGGAGGAGGACCAGCGCCGCGTTGAGCGCGTGCAGCCACACGTTCGTCAGGTGATAGCCGACGGGGGCAAGACCCCAGAGCGCGTGGTCGAGCGACAGGGTGACCAGCACCACGGGTCTCCAGTATGCGTTGACCGGACCGGTCCCGCCCCGCCGCCCGCCTCCCAGGAACTCCGAGGCAAAGTGCAGGGGGATGGAGCGGAGCCGGTGCGTGTTGACGTTGCGAATGATGAGGTGCGGATCGTCCCAGACGAAGCCGTGCCCCATCGTATTGGCGTAGATTGCCCCCACGAGGAGCGCCACGATGAGATACCGCCCCCGGAGAACGGAGCGCGCGCGCCGCATCTTCTCCTCCTCCCGAGGAGATACTGTACCACACGCGCGGCGGGCCCGGCGACTGCGGCCGTTCCCCGGCGCGCCGCGACCCGGGCCATCCGGACCATCCGGTTGACATCCTCAATCGGGCCGAGTACACTAGCGACAAGGTCGGTGCGCGTGTGCGCGTGCCCGCGATCCAGGCGCGAGGCGGCCGGGAGAGGGCGGATGCTTTCACATCTGCTTCCGAGGACGAGGCGAAAAGCCGGTCACGCCATCGGCCTCGACATCGGCTTCTCCTCGATCAAGCTGGTCGCCGTCAGCGGCGGCCCCGGGGCCTGGGCCCTGCGCGACAGCGCCATCGTCCCCCTCGAGCGCGACTCCGAGAACCCGATCCCCGTCAGCGCGGTCAGGAAGGCCCTCTCCGACGCGGTCGCGAGGCCCGGCCTCGACCTCTCCGACCTCCGCGTATCCGTTTCCGGCAAGGGGGTCATCGTCCGGCTCACGGAGATGCCGAGGATGACCCCCCTCGACCTCAAGTCCAGCATCAAGTACGAGGCGGAGATGCTCCTCCCGTTCAGTCTCGACGACTGCGTCTTCGACTGCCCCATCCTCGACCCCGAGGCGAAGGACCGCCCCAAGATGAAGGTCGCGCTCGCCGCGGCGAGGAAGAGCGTGGTCAACGAGCGGCTCGAGCTCCTGAAGGAGATCGGGCTCGTCCCCAGGATCCTCGGCATCGACTCGATCGCCCTCGCCAACGCGTTCGAGTCGGCGATGCCCGACATCCCGCCGGATCAGACGGTCTCCCTGCTCCACATAGGCGCGGCCAGGACCATCCTGAACGTCATCACGGCCAAGGACCTCGGCCTGACGCGGGATATCGAGGTGGGGGGCAACAACGTCACGCTCGCCATCGCCCGCGGGCTCGGCATCCCGTTCGCGGAGGCGGAGCGGCGCAAGGAGGCCGCCGACCCGGCGGTGATGGAGTATATGAGCCCGATGGCGATGGTGCTCGCCCGCGAGCTCCGCTCCACCTTCGGCTACGTCTCGTCCAAGGCCGGCAAGACCGTTCAGGCGATCTACCTCAGCGGCGGGTGCGCGCTCTGCCACGCGCTCAAGGAGACGCTCGCGGCGGAGTTCGGATTCACGGTCGCCCTCTGGGATCCGCTGCGGGGCATCTCGCTCGAGGGGGGGGCGGAACGCGAGGGGGTCCGCGGGCGGGAGTCGCTGCTGGCGGTGGCGACCGGCCTCGCGGTCGGCGAGTAGGGGCGGGCCGCGGCGAGCGCCGCGCCGGGGCGGGGCGGCGGCCGACACAACCACGGGATTCGACGCGCCGATGATACAGGTCAATCTGCTTCCCGAGGAGATGCGCAAGATCGAGCGGATGCGCAAGGTCAAGGTGAACGTGGCCTTGCTCGTCGGCGCGGCGGCGGTGCTGGCGGCCGTCGTCATCGGCGTCATCCTCTTCGTCGTGGGGCGCCGGATGCGGGACCTGGCGGAGGTAAAAAGGCGCCTCCGCGAGATCACCCCGCAGCGGGAGGAGGCGGACGCGGTCGTCAAGAAAAAGCAGGAGATCGCCAAGGAACTCGGGGCGCTGGACGCGTTCAGCGCCAGGCGGCTGCTCTGGGGGCGGACGCTCAACGCGATAAGCGACGCGATGCCCCGCGAGCTGTTTCTCGGCAGGATCGGCTACAACTCCAAGCCGCCGGTCCTCCTGACCGTCAAGGGCGAGGCGGTCCCCGGGGCGGGGAACGAGAAGGTGGTGGAGTTCATCGAGTCCCTCCGCCGCACGCCGTTCTTCATCGATGCGTTCCCGCATCTGGATTACGCGATCGAGAGTCTCGACCAGGGACGCCGGTCGTTCGAGATCAAGTGCGCGCCGCCCGGCGCGGCGCAGCCGGACAAGGCGAAGAAGAAGAAGTAGGATGGGGTCGGCGGCCGCGGGTCTTTGCTGACACGGCACGGGGAGCCGGTACGGCCGGCTGAACGGGGCGCGTTGCGCGAACCGCCTGAACCCCGCACGGTGATTATGGGCCTGGAAAAGAAGCAGATCGAGATCATCGCGGTCTCGGCGATGTTCGGCCTGCTGGCGATAGTCCTCGCCTGGCAGCTGTGGCCCTCCGCGAAAACCACGGACGGCAAGGAGCCGCTGGAGTCGCCCGGCTCCTACCGCGAGCAGTTGCAGAAGGCGGAGATGGCGGTGAAGGGCCTTTCGCGTCTCCGGGAGGAGACGGAGGAGCTTCAGAAGAAACGGGATGCCGCGCTGAAGGAGGTCCCGCTCGAGACCGACCACACCTGGCTCTCCCGCCAGGTCAACGAGCACGCGGCCCGGGCGGGGGTCAAGGACGTGAGTCAGCGCTACCTCCCCGCCGCGGCGGGGGGCGGCTCCCTCGGCGACGAGCTCAAAACGAACTACTCGGAACGCACCTGGGAACTCAGGATGCAGTGCGGGTACCACGAGCTCGGCCAGTTCCTCGCCGGGATCGAGGGGGCCAACAGGTTCCTCGAGGTCACGGACATCTCGATAGAGGGCAACGATCCGGCGGGGCAGAAGGTGGTGCTCATCGTGCGCTACCTCACGGGCAAGGGGAAGGATGCGCAGCCCCCTGCGCCCACAACGAGGTAGCCGGGCCGCCGGGCGCGGAACGCCCGGGGGGCAGGCGGGGCCGGAAAACGGCCCCGGGAGCCCCGGGATCGCGGGGGAAACGGACGATGCGGCAGGGGATTCGCCTCGGGATGGCGGGGCTTGTTTTTTCCCTCGCAGGGGGTATACTGTCTGCGGAGTCGTTTGTCTACGACAGCCACGGGAGGCGCAACCCGTTCCTCCCCCCGGTGGAGGAGAAGAAGCAGGAGGAGATCGTCGTCGAGGAGTCCGTGGTCGACATCGAGCCGTTCCGCGCCTGGTTCATCGAGCACACGAGCGGCGTGCTCTTCGACCCCGAAAATCCGCGGGTCCTCATCGGCGACGAGATCGTCGAGATAGGGGAGGAGGTCAACGGCTGCACCATCGTCGAGATCAGGCCGGATGGCTTCGTGTTCATCTTCGCGAATCAACGGGTGGAGGTGCCCCTGCGGCGTGACCCTGAAAGAGAGAGGAGATAGGATGAGCCTACATCGGGGGAGAGTGCGCTGGTGCGTCCTGTGCGGGCTGGCCCTCGCCGTGTCGCCGGCAATCGCCCAGGACGAGCGCCCGGCCGCCCCGGCGCCCGCGGCGGCGTCAGGGCTCGTCTCCCTCAACGTGAGGGACGCCGATATCCACGGCGTGCTCGCCACCTTCGCGCGCCGCTTCGATATCTCCATCAGCGCCGATCCGGAGATCCAGTGCCGGGTGACGGTGATGGTGGAGAACGTGCCGTGGGAGGCCGCGCTCATGCAGGTGCTCGACGCCTGCGATCTCTCGTACGTGGAGGAGGGGGACTCGTTCAAAGTGGCGCGGAGGACCGCCGTCGCCCCCGCCCAGGCCGCGCGAACCGTCCCGGAGACGGCGGCGCCCGCCCGGGCCGCCTTGACAGCCCCCGAGGGTGACGCGGTACCCGCCCAGGCCGCGCGGACCGTCCCCGAGACGGCGGCGCCCGCCCGGGCCGCCTTGACAGCCCCCGAGGGCGACGCGGTACCCGCCCAGGCCGCGCGGACCGTCCTAGAGACGGCGGCCCCCGTTCCCGCTCCCGGCGCCCCGCTCGTCGAAACGGCCGCCGAGACGGGCCCCCTCCCGACGCCGGTGCAGGTCGCCGCCGGACCGTCCCTGTCGACGAAGCCGCTGCCGGACGAAGCCCCGGGCGCGCCGCCCCCCGACGCCGCGCCCACCCCGACGGCGTCGCCCGTCGTCGGCGTCAAGGCGGTGCCCACGCCGGCGGGGATCCCCGCCTCGGGCAAGGTCACCTTCGACTTCAAGGACGCCGACATCGTGAACATCCTCCGCATCTTCTCGATGCGCTACGGCATCAACGTCATCGCCGGACCCGAGGTGCAGGGCAAGGTTACCATCCGCCTCGTGGACGTCCCGTGGGAATCGGCCCTCAAGCTGATCCTCGAGTCGAACAACTACTCCTACGTGAAGCAGAACAACGTCTTCCGCGTCCTTTCGCGCGATCAGCTCGACAAGGAGCCGCTGGACACGAAGGTCTTCGCCCTCTCCTACGCGCAGGCCAAGGACGTCGCCAACTCCATCCAGCACCTCCTCACCCCCCAGCGCGGCCAGCTCAAGCCCGACGACCGCAGCAACACCCTCGTCGTGACCGACATCCCGAAGCGGCTGAACGAGATAGAGGAGGTCATCGAGCGCCTCGACCGGCGCACGCCGCAGGTGATGATCGAGGCGCGCATCCTGGAGCTGAAGGACGACTTCGACGAGAATATCGGCATCAACTGGGTCGCCCTCAAGGGGTACAACGTGAATATCGGCCCGCCCCAGGGAGAGGGGCTCTGGTCGATCGTCCGCGAGGAGACCCGCGGCAGGGAGGACACCTCCGCGGACATCTACTCCAACATCCTGAACGAGGCGGACACCCGGAAAAGGACCAGCACCTCCACGGACTCGACCAGCACCACCTTCCCCGGCGGCACGACCATCTCCACGACCGACGGCACGACGAGCGAGCGCAGCAACATCAGCACCAGGAACATCGTCGACGGGGCGACCGGCATCCAGAAGCTCATGGAGGCGGAGGGCGGAGTGGGGGACAACGCGCTCAACATCGGCGAGCTCAGCGATCAGCCGTACGGCGTCAACCAGGGAGGCAGGAAGGTGATGACCACCGAGCTCACGCAGGCGGTCCTCACCCCCGACAACTTCCAGCTCACCCTGAACTTCCTCCAGGAGCAGACCGACGCCAGCCTGATCTCCCACCCGAAGATCGTCACCGCCGACAACAAGGACTCGGTGATGAAGGTCGCCGACCAGTGGCCGATCCCCAATTTCCAGTTCAACAACGACACCGGCCAGTGGGAGATATCGAACTTCACCTACAAGGACATCGGCATCGTCCTAAAGGTCAAGCCGCACGTCAACGAGGACGAGTACATCAACATGCGGGTCGTCCCCGAGGTCAGCGACATCCTCTCCTTCACCACCTTCGGCGGGGCGACGAACGCGCAGCTGCCCGTCATCTCCACCAGGACCGCCGAGACCGACGTGCTCATCAGGAACGGCCAGACGCTCGCCATCGGGGGGCTGATGCGCGAGGACGAGTCCGCCGCCGTCACCAAGCTCCCGCTCCTCGGCGAGATCCCGTACGTGGGCCCCTACCTGTTCTCCAACTCCACGAAGAGGATCCGGAACAGCAACATCCTCATCTTCGTGACCGCGAACGTGGTCACCGAGGAGAACAAGGACTCGCTCTGGATGGCGCAGCGCGAGGAGCAGAACCGGCAGCTCAACATCCCGAAGACGAAATGGTGGGAGCCGCGGAAGCTCCGCCACGGCCTCGGCTCGACGCCGGGGTACTGAAGGCCCCTACAGGAGGCACGTCGATGCGCCTGCGCCGCGCGTTCCTTCCCGCGATTTTGGCCTGCATCATCCCCGCCGCCTCAGGGGCCGCACCGACCACCATCCCGGGCAAGACCATCTACGGCTCCACGGCGTGGAACGCGTCGATGAACCCGATCACCGTCACCGGCGACATCACGATCGCCGCGGGCGCCACGCTCACCATCGGGAAGGGGACGGAGGTCAGGTTCCGGGAGAACAGCGACGACACGCACTGGGGATGGGACCTCGCGCGGTCTGAGATCATCGTCTACGGCACGCTGAAGATCAACGGCACGGAAGCCGAGCCGGTCACCCTGACCAGCACCGGCACCGCCGCGATGGGCTGGTTCGGCATCGTCTTCTCCGACAGATACGCGTCTCCCGGTGCCACGGGGACCATCGACTACTGCAATATCGCCCGGAGCGTCTACGGCATCAACTTCACCTCCTGCACCCCCGCCACCGCGGCGCGGAACTGCCTCATCAACGACGTCGCGGTCGGGATGTTTTTCGACAGCGACTCCGCCCCCGCGATCACCGACTGCACGGTCATCAGCGCGATCGTCGGATTCGAGTGCGTGGGGGTCTCCGCGCCCGTGATCACGAACTGCAACGTCACGGGGCTTGTCGAGGACAAGGACGACAACAAGGCCGCGGTCTACGCGACGGAGTACTCTGCACCGGCATTCATCGGCTGCGCATTCGCCTCCGGGCCGGTGGATATCGACTGGTGGGCCGACGTCTCGCTCAAAGACACGACCGTCGCGCGCACCGCCGCGGGCGTCGTCGGCAACGAGTCCGTCAAATTCGAGAGCTCCTCGTTCCCCTCCCACTGCAGCGCCACGCTCGACAACTGCAATATCATCGGCCTCGGCGACGAGGGGAACGGCATCGAGTGGGACGACAACCTCGACGTCATCAAGGTCCAGTTCTCCCGCATCGGCGGTTTCATCAACAACGTCTGGGCGCGCTGGGGCACGATCGATCTCGAGGCGGGCATCTACCACCCCGTCGGCGTGACCGCCCTCGAACCGGTGACCGGGGAGTGCGACGACGGGGGGTCCAACTACCTCATCGACGACAGCGTCGATTTCTACGAAATCGGCGCCGAGCCGGGGATCGAGGTGTTCAAGTACCCCGACATCGTGACCCCCGTTGGCGTCATCACCGCCATCGGTTCCATCCCCTCCTACCCGGTGACGAACAACACGCTCTTCTTCTCCGAGGATCCCCCGGTAACTTGGGCGGTAAACGATGTTTACTACTTTCACCCCTACCCGGATTACGACAACATCGACCTCGGCGACCCGGACGCGTCGGGCTACTGGCCCCCGACCTATTCTGCCCCCTACAGCGAGGGGGAAAACGAGTTCTACGGCGTGCAGAATCCCTCCACCGATTTCAATATCCGGATGGAGCAGGGATCGAACAAGCCCCCGTCCCTCTACCAGCTCGACATCTGGGCGGTGAACAACTGGTGGGTCACGACGGACGACAACGTGGTGAGCCGCTACATCTGGGACCGCAGCGAAAACGGCTACCTCGGCATGGCGACGTGGCTCCCGCACCGCAATCCCGATACGCGGCGCACCTACTCGATCTCCGGCAGGATCCTGGACAAGCTGAAAGAAGCCGTGCCGGGCGTCCGCGTCGAGGTGGACATCAGCGCGCAGTTCGCGGGGCACACGGTCCTGGCCGACATCACGGACGAGAACGGGTACTACACGATCTACGGCCTGCCCCCCCACGCGACCGCGTATGTCGTGAAGCCGACGAAGCTCGGCTACACCTTCTCCCCCGCGTCGAAATCGGTTTCCATTAAGCCCGCCGCCCCCTCGGACACAATCGGAACAAACTTCACGGCGCTCCTGCCCAAGCCGGCGATCTCGACCGCCGTTCGCGCGGACGGCAAGGACGGCGCGCCGTACGGCCTCAGCGGCAGGACGAACTGGGGGCTCGTCAACGAGGAGACCGCGCTGCGGATCACCGGGTACAACTTCCGCGAAACGCCCGCCGTCTTCCTCAGGGGGCCGAGCCCGGCCGGCACCGATACGCCGTGCGAAGAAGTCGTCTGGACCTCCGCCACGCAGCTCTCGGCGCTGGTGCCGAACGGGATGAAACGGGGGGACTACTCCGTGCGGGTCGTCAATCCTGACGGCCAGTTCGGCGCGCTGGGGACCGCCGCAACCCCGGGCTTCACCATCACCTCGCTCCCCGTACCGGTGGTGACCGGCATCTCCCCGAGCGGCATCAATCAGAACTACCGAGGCCCCCTGACCATCAGCGGCCGGAACTTCCTCGACGGCTGCACGGTGAGGATCGGTAGCGCGCAATTCGGCCCCTTCGACCCGGAGGCTTCGGGGACGCGCATCTCGCTCAACTACGCCGCGGGAACGCTCGGCACCGGCATCTGGGCGGTCGTCGTCGTCAACCCGGACGGGCAGGCGTCCGCCGCCGGCGTCACCCTGTCGGTCAGCTCCAAACCGGGGATCCTTGTCGACACCGTCTCGGAGACGTACGCCCCCGGCTCCCAGATCGCGCTGATCTACTCCCTCTGGCCCGGCGCGGTTCAGGAAGACAACGTCGTGGACCCGTATATCGCGGTCTTTCTCCCCTCCGGGAGCTGGCTCTTCTACGCCGGGAACCATCGCTGGACGTCGTCGCCGGTCCCGGTCTACCGGGGGTTCGCCATAGGAGAGGCGTCGGAGGGCACGCTCGCGGTGTTCACCGTCGGGGCCGACTGGCCGAAGGGGCTCTACAAGCTCTACGGGGGTCTGAACACCCCCGGGAAACCGCCGGTCCTTCCCCCGCCCGGTTTCTGGCTCTCCGATCTTTCGAGCCGCACGTTCACGATACGGTAGCGCCGCCGCGGCGAGGCGGCGAAGGTTTCTCACCCGCACCCGAGGACCCGCAATGCGCTCTACACTGTGTCTGGCTCTGGCATCCATCTGCGTGTCGTTCCCATTCGCGGCGCACTCCCAGACCACCTCCGGCTCCATCTGGGGGAGCGAGACCTGGGATTCGACGATGAATCCGATCCTCGTCACCGGCGACGTGACGATCGAGGAGGGCGCGACGCTCACCATCGAGGCGGGGACGGAGGTCAGGTTCGAACCGAGCGACGACACGGAGTACGGCTGGGATTTCGACCGGTGCGAGATCATCGTCTACGGCACCCTCAACATACTCGGGACCGACGAGAACCTCGTGGTGCTCACCGGGCGGGATACCGCCGCGATGGGCTGGTTCGGCATCATCTTCTCCGATGTCAACGCGACCGGCACGGTCCAGTACTGCAACATCGATCGGAGCGTCTACGGCATCAACTTCACCTCCTGCGCCGGGGGCGCGAACGCCCCCGCGGTGTCGAACTGTCTCATCAACGACGTCGCGGTCGGGATGTATTTCGACAGCGACTCCGCCCCGGCGATCACCGACTGCACGGTCGTCAACGCGAGCATCGGCTTCGAGTGCTGGGACGTCTCCGCGCCCGTGATCACCAACTGCAACGTCTCCGGGCTCGTGCCGGGCGCCGAGGGCGCCGGCAGGTCGGTGTACGCGACCGAGAGGTGCACCCCTGTCTTCACAGGCTGCGCCTTTGCCTCCGGGCCGGTGGATATCGACTGTTGGGCCGACGTCTCGCTCACCGACACCACCGTCGCGCGCACCGCCTCCGGCGTCGTCGGCTACGAGACCAGGAAGTTCGAACAGAGCAAGGTCCCCTCCTACTGCAAGGCCACGCTCGACAACTGCAATATCATCGGCCTCGGCGACCGGGGGAACGGCATCGAGTGGGACGACAACCTCGACGTCATCAAGGTCCAGTTCTCCCGCATCGGCGGTTTTACCAACAACGTCTGGGCGCGCTGGGGCACGATCGATCTCGAGGCGGGCATCTACCACCCCGTCGGCGTGACCGCCCTTGAACCGGTGATCGGGGAGTGCGACGACGGGGGGTCCAACTACCTCATCGACGACAGCGTCGATTTCTACGGTATCGGCGCCGAGCCGGGGATCGAGGTGTTCAAGTACCCCGACACCGTAACCCCCGTCGGCGTTATCACGGCCATCGGTTCCATCCCCTCCTACCCGGTGACGAACAACGCGCTCTTCTTCTCTGAGGATCCGCCGCTGAACTGGATGGAGGAAGATCTGTACTACTTCTGGCCCAACCCGGATTTCGACAACATCGACCTCGGCGACCCGGACGCGTCGGGCTACTGGCCCCCGACGTATTCTGCCCCCTACAGCGCGGGAGAAAACGAATTCTACGGCGTGCAGAATCCCTCCACCGATTTCAATATCCGGATGGAGCAGGGTTCGAACAAGCCCCCGTCCCTCTACCAGCTCGACATCTGGGCGGTGAACAACTGGTGGGCCACGACGGACGACAACGTGGTGAGCCGCTACATCTGGGACCGCAGTGAAAACGGCTACCTCGGCAGGGCGACGTGGAACCCGCACCGCGACCCGGACAAGCGGCGCACCTACTCGGTCTCCGGCATCGTCGTGGACAACCTGAACGAGGCGGTGGAAGGGGTGCGCGTCGAGGTGGACATCAGCGCGCAGTTCGCGGGGCACACGGTCCTGGCCGACATCACGGACGAGGAGGGGTACTACACGATCTACGGCCTGCCCCCCAACGCGATCGAGTACAACGTGACCCCGACGAAGCTCGGCTACACCTTTGATCCGGCGGCAATCCCCGTCTCCATCCCGGTCGCGGACCCGTCCGATGTCGTCGACCAGGATTTCGACGCCACGCTGCCGGCGCCGCGCATCACGAGCGTCGGCCGTGCGGACGGGCTCGACGGCGACGCGCACGGCCTCCCCGGGAGGACGAACTGGGGCCTCGCGAGCGAGACGACCGATATTGTCATCAACGGCCTGAATTTCAGGGACGGAGCCACCGTGTACCTCAGGGGGCCGCTCCCCGGCGCGGACGACATCCCCTGCTCGAACGTCGTTTGGGTCACCGGCACGCGCCTCACCGCCACGCTCCCCGCGGGGCTGGCCGTGGGCGACTACGTGGTGCGTGTCGTCAACCCGGACACGCAGGAGGCCGTCTGGGGGGACACCGACAATCCCGGTTTCACGATCGTGCCCCCGCCCCCCCCGCACGTCTCAGAGATAGTGCCGGCGGAGATCAACTCCTTCGAGAGCGTCGACCTGACGATCACCGGATCAGACTTCATCACCGGCTGCAGCGTGGCGATCGGCGGGACGCTCTGGTCGTCGCTCTCCGTGTTGGACGACGGCGGGCGCATCGTGGTGCACTATTCCCCCGGCACTCTCGCCCCAGGGAGATGGCCGGTTCGTGTCACGAACCCCGACGGGCAGACCTCCAACGAAAACGTGACGCTCGCCGTGAACGGCCCGCCGGCGCCCGCCGATATCCAGATAGACCCCGACCGCGGCCCGAACAACAAGGTCGTGGACGTGATCATCACGGGGCTCAACTTCGTCGCGACCCCCTCGGTGCGGATAGGGACCACCTTCTGCCTCAACGTGGCCCTGATCGACGCCGGGCGCCTGGAGGCCCAGGTCCCGACCGGCATCACGCCCGGCACGTACGATGTCGTAGTCACAAACCCCGACGGCGGCACCGGAACCCTCCCGAACGGCTACACGGTCGAAGAGCCGCCCCTCGCCGTGCACGGCGTGAGCCCGCCGATGGGGAAGGACGACGCGGAGACGGACATCATCGTGGTCGGTGAGAACTTCAAGACGGACCCGAACATCCCCACGGTGAAAATCGGCGACGCGCCGGGGACGGAGTGCACGAACGTGCGTGTGGTCAGTTCGACCTGCATCCTTGCGACGGTGCCGGCGATGATGCCGGGGCTCTACAACCTTATCGTGGACAACGCGGACGGCGAGCAGGCGACGCTCGAGAACGGCTACACGGTGGTGGGGGTGCCGACGCTCTCCTCCGGCGGCCCGACGAGCGGGGCTGCGAACAAGACCACCCCCCTCACGGTACACGGCGCCAACTTCGTCTACATCCCGAAGGTGGAGATACTGACCGACCCGCCGACGCGCTGCACGGACGTGAGGTTCGTCTCGTCGGCGCAGCTTGAGGCGAACGTGCCGTCGGGGATCGAGCCGGGGACGTACGGCATCCGGGTGACCAACCCGCTCGAAAAAGCGGGCGAGCTTCCGGCGGCATACGAGGTGACCGCGCCCCCCGTGAACGAGCCGACGGTGACGGGCGTGAACCCGGCGCGGGGCAGCAACGGCGCGGCGACGGAGGTCACGATCACGGGCTCGGGTTTCACAGACGTGATGGGTACCGTGACGCTGGACACGGTGCCTCCCACGGTCTGCACGCCTCTGACGTGGACGGACACGCAGATCACGGCGACGGTCCCGGCGGGCCTGCGCGTGGGGAGCTATGACGTGGCGGTGACCAACGCGACGGGCACGGGGGCGCTGACGCACGGCTTCACGGCGGGCGGATCCGGAACGCTGCCGGCGGGGCAGACGACGCTGGCGGGGACGGTGCTGCTGACGGGTGACCTCGTGGTGCCCGCGGGTTCGACGCTGACGGTGGAGCCGGGGTCGATGCTGAGGTTCGAGGCCCTCTCCGACGACACGAGCGGGAACTGGGACGGTTCCCGCGGGGAGATCAAGGTCTCCGGCCGGCTGGAGATCCTCGGCGAAGAGACGGCGCGCGCGGCCCTGACATCCAACGGCGGGGCGGCGTCGGACTGGCTCGGCGTGATCCTCTCCGACACGACGGCGTCGGTGTGGATCGAGCACGCCGACTTCACGAACGCGGTGTACGGCCTCGCGTTCGAGTCGAACCTCGCGGTGCCGGCGGCGGACGATCCGCGCCCGTGGGTGCACGATATCTACGTGGCGAACTGCGCCACGGGCGTCGCCCTCAATAGCTCGAAGGCGTTCACCTGCCCGGCGATCGACGGCTGCACGATCGACACGGTGGAGACCGGGATCACGGCCCGGAGCACGGCGGCGCCGATCTTCACGACGGTGCTGTTCAGGAACGTGGCCGGGACGGGGCTGGAGGGGAGGGAGAACGCGATCGTGACGCTCGAGGGCTCCTCGATCGTGGACGCCCCGAAGGCAATCTCCTGCCCGGCGAAGGGGACGGGGGAGCAGGCGAACGCCTCGACGGTGAACCTCGTCTTCTCGGTGCTGGGGAACGGAGCGGTCGAGCTCTCGGACTCCTCCCGGCTGACGGCGAGGATGGTGACGCACCTCCTCTTCCCGGACACGGAGCTGGCGGCGGGGCTGCGCGGCGAGAAGGCGGCGGTGGCGCGGTTCGACTACTCCAACGTCGTGCAGGGCGACCCGATGGGTGTGGGGATCGACTGGGGGAGCGCGGGCGACTGCGCCCTCTCCTACTCGGTGATCCACGACTGGGGCGTGGGGGTGAAGCGGGAGGGCGACTGCGGCGCGGTCGACCTCGGCGGCGACGTCTCGCCCGGCTGGAACGAGTTCCTCGGCGTGATGAATCCCGAGTTCAACGTCTGGAACGATTGCGCGGACGAGATGACAGCGCAGAATAACTGGTGGCTCACGACGGACGAAACGGTCATCGGGAACCATCTCTACGACGGTCTCGACGACCCCGAGCTCGGCCTCATCGACTACGCGGGCTTCCTCGCCGCCCCGCGCACCTACTCGGTGTCGGGCACCATCCTGGACTCCTCGGAAACGGGTGTGGACCGGGTGCAGGTGGTGGCCGAGTACGCGACGCCGCACACGGACAACGACCGGATGGCGATGACGGACGAGAACGGCCGCTACACGATCTTCGGCCTCCTCCCCGGCGACTACACCGTGCGCTTCGAGAAACAGGGATACCGATTCGAGCCGGACTCGTTCCCCGTCTCCATCGACCTCACCAACCCCACGGATATCAACGGGCAGGACACGGTGGCCGACGTCGCCCCTCCGGCGGTCTACGGCATCCGGCGGACGGACGGGGTGGCGAAAGCCCCCTACGGGACGCAGTGGGCGTACCGGCCGATGGCGACGGAGGTGACGATCACGGGCCTCAACTTCCGCCCCGGGGCGACCGCGGCGCTCGTCGGGCCGCTCCCGGCGGAGGCGCCGAACAACCTCCCGGTGCTGACGGTCGGCGCCACGACGATCACCGCGAGCGTCCCCGCGGGCTTCGCCCTCGGCGGGTACGGGGTGCGCGTGACGAATCCGGACACGCAGGCGGCCGACTTCGGCCTCGACGAGGCGAGCCCGGCGTTCACGATCATCGATCCGCCCGCGCCGGTGGTGTCCGCGATCAGCCCCGCCTTGCCGACGAAGGATTACGACGGCCTCTTCGTCATCACCGGCCTGAACTTCTTCGGCGTGCCGGAGGTGCACTTTGGGGACGTCACGGGGTACTACAATTTGGAATACCCCAACTTCGATCCCGCGCCGACCTCGACGACGATCTGGATCCGCATCGCCCCGGAGGATCTCCTCTCGCTCTGCGACCAGGGGGAGCAGCCGGTCCAGGTCTTCAACCCGGACGGGCAGGGGTCGAACACAGACATCATACTCACGGTGAACGGCCCGCCGCCGCCGACAGTGACGAGCGTGACGCCGGCGTCGGAGGAAAGCAACAAGGTCTGTACGATCACGATCGACGGGAGCGCCTTCGTGGAGACCCCGTCTGTCTACCTGGTGAATCCCGACACGGGCGTCGCGACCGACTGCCTCAACGAGACGTTCGTGTCGACCTCCCGGATCACGGCGGACGTGCCGACTGGCCTCGATCCGCGGGCGTACACGGTGCGGGTCTGCAACCCGCCGTGCAGCCCGGGGGCGCCGATCCGCTGCGGCGAGCGAACCGGCGGTTTCACCGTGACGCTGCCGCCGCTGAACGTGATCGGCGTGAGCCCCCCGATGGGACTTCCCGGCGCCCCCACGGAGATCGTCGTGGTGGGGGAGAATCTCCAGCCCTCCGCGACGGTGCAAGTCGGGGCGATGGACTGCCCGGTCGTCCGCGTGGTGAGCACGACCTGCATCGTGGCGACAGTGCCCGCGGGGATGGAGCCGGGGCTCTACGGTCTCACGGTGGACAACCACGATGAGAACCCGACAGCGACGCTCCCGGATGCCTACACGGTGCCGGGGATCCCGACGATCACGTCGGTGACGCCCCCCAACGGTTTCCTGAACGCCACGACGCCTGTTACGGTAGAAGGCACGATGTTCGTCTACCCGCCCATCGTCCGCCTGGAGCAGATCTTCGACGAGGAGACCTCGACGGGGGCGGATTCGAACACGATGACGGACACGGCCGCCGCATGGGAGGTGGATCAGCTCCGGAACGGTATCGTGCGGATCGTGCTGGGGCCGGGCGTGGGGCAGGAGCGGCGCATCGTCTCGAACACGGAGACCACGCTCACCGTCGCCCGCGACTGGGATATCCCCCCCGCGGCCTCCGGCTACCAGCTCGTCCTCGACGGCGCGTGGCATCGCTGCGTCCAGGCGGCGCAGGACCCGGACTCGCCCTCGACCAAGGTCCTGGCGAAGGTTCCGTCGGGTCTCCCGGCGGGGGCATACTTCCTGTCCGTGGTCAACCCGCTGAGCCAGAGCGGCGTCAGCACGCTCGCCGCGTTCACGGTGAATGCGGCGCCGGTGGGGGCGCCGGTGGCGGCGTCCGTGACCCCGCCCGACGGGACGAACGACAAGGAGACGTCGATCACGATCGAGGGGTCTAACTTCACCGGCGCGACGGGTGTGACGGTGGGCGGGACGGCCTGCACGAGCGTGACGGTGGTGAGCGACACGCAGATCACGGCGACTGTGCCGGCGGGCTTGAGGGTGGGGAGTTATGACGTGGCGGTGACCAACGCGACGGGCACGGGGGCGCTCACGCACGGCTTCACGGCGGGCGGATCCGGGGGACTCGACCCCGCCGCCGACACGACGATCGCGGGAGGGGTGCTGCTCACCGGCGACATCGTGGTGCCCGCCGGCAGGACGCTGACGCTGGAACCGGGGACGGTCGTCACGGTTGCGCTCGGCGACTCCACCGGGACCGGCTGGGACACGGAGAGGACCGAGATACTGGTCTACGGCCGCCTGAATGTCCCCGGCGACGCGGAGGCCGACACGGTTCTCCTCGCCTCCGCGGACAACAACGCGTCGGATTGGCTCGGCGTCGTCTTCGCCGATTCGACCGCCTCGGCGTGGGTGCGGCACGCGGAGATCTCCGGCGCGGTCTACGGCCTCGACTTCAAGTCGAGCGTGAAGCTTCCGACCGCGGCGAACCCGCGGCCGTGGATTCAGCGCCTCCTCGCCCAAAAATGCGCCACCGGCGTCGCGCTGGGCAGTTCGATCGGCTTCAGCGCGCCCGCCCTCGACGCCTGCGAGGTGCGTGACTGCGCGACGGGGATCGCCGCGGGCGGGACCGCCGCGCCCATCTTCACCGCGCTCCTTCTCACCGGGGCCGATGCGTCGACCGCCGCGGGCAACTCGATCGTCACCGTCAAGGACTCGGCGTTTGTCTCCGCGGGAACGATCGCGCTCGCGGACGCCGCCTCGCTCAACCTGATCGGTTCGACCGTCGATGCCGCGGGGGGGGTCGTCTGCACGGGCTCCTCCGCCGCCGCGGCGCTGTTCAGCGCGCTCCTCGACGCGCCGGTCGCCCTGAAGGATTCCTCCTCGCTCGCCGCCCGCACGACGACGTTCCTCGGCAAGGGGATCGGCGCCGAGGGGGACTCGAGACTCTCGGCCGCGCATTCCGCCGTCGTCCGGGGGAACTACGAGGGGACCGGGGTCTCCTGGGGCAGCACCGGGCCGTGCGCCTTCAGCACCACCGTCTTCGGAGGGTGGAACATCGGCCTCGACCGGGCGGGCGGGTGCGGCCCGGTGCAGCTGGGGATCAGCCTGGAGAGCGGGGGGAACGAGTTCCTCGGCGCGCAGAACCCCGGGGCGGAGTACAACGTGGCGAACAACTGCCCCCTGGGCATCTCCGCCCAATACAACTGGTGGCTCGTGGCCGACGACGGGTCGGTGATCGGCGACTATATCTGGGACGCGGCTGACGCGGACGGGCTGGGCCTCGTCGACTACTCGAACCAGCTGACGGAGCCGCGAACCTATATGGCCGCGGGGCGCGTGACGGACGTCTCGGGCGCCGGCGTGCCGGGGGCCCGCGTGGAGGCGCGGGGAGTTCCCGCCGCCCCGTACGCGGACGGCGACAGGATCACCTTGACCGACGCCAACGGCTACTACGTCATCTACGGACTCGTCCCCGGCGACTACACGATAGAGGCCAAGGCGCCGGGAGCCGCGTTCGACGTATTGTCCGTGACGATCGCGGACACGTCCCTGGCGGGTCTCGACTTCCCCGGGATCGCCCCCACGCCGACCCCCACCGCGGTGCCGACGTCGACGGCGACGCCGATGGTCACCCCGACGCCGACGGTTACCCCGACGCCGACGCGCACGCCCACTCGGACGCCGACGCGCACGCCCACGCGCACGCCCACGCGCACCCCGACCCGGACGCCGATTCCGCTCACCCTGAACGTCGTCCCCGCGGCCCCCAAGGTGTTCGGCCCGGTCCGGTTCGACGTCACCGTGAGCCCGCTCTCCATCGCCGTCGACGCGTGGGGCGCGATCTTCATGCCGGGAGGGAAGATCCTGTTCCTGACCGGCCCGCCGCCGTGCGCGCTCAGCACCGCCGCGGCGCCCATCGCGCGGAACGTGATGCTCCCCGCGGGCGGCTACAAGGGGACGCTCTTCTCGGTCCCCGCCATCCCGCTCGGGTACGAGGGGACGTACAAGGTGGTCGTGGGCCTGGCGCGCGCCGGCTCCCCCGTGAACCCGGTGAGCCCGTACGGTCTCTACGACGGCTTCTGGGCCCAGAAGATCGTGACGGTGACACTCCCGTAGACGTTGTATGCAACCCCTACGGTTGCAGGGAGTAGCGACGTTATTCGTCCCCGCCGCGTCTTCGTTTCCGCCGCCATTCCTCCAGGCGCGTCCTTCTCCGCCTCCCCGCGACGGCGTCGCGTGAAGCGCGGGGCCTGTGCTATAATCGGCCCGTTCCCGCTGACGCCCATGAAGAAGATCCTCGTCCTCTACGGGTTCGAGCACTCGGGGCACCACGCCGCGGCGCTTGCCCTCCGCGACGCCTTCCTCGACTGCGACCCGGCGCTCTCCGTCGATCTCTTGAACCTCTTCGCCTACGCGAGCAGGATCATCGAGAAGATCGCCACGGGGATCTTCTTCCGCATCGTCAAGAGCACCCCCTCGGTGTGGGACGGGATCTACACGAACCCCAGGAGCGACCCGCGCTTCGACAGGTTCAGGAGCGTGGTGCGGCGGCTGGCGTCGCGCGGCGTCGAGGACGCGTTGCGGGAGTACCAACCCGACGCGGTGGTCTGCACGCAGTCGTTCCCCTGCGGGATGGTCCACGACTTCAAGGAGCGGCGCAACGCGGCCGTCCCCCTCTACGGCGTCCTGACGGACTTCTCCGTCCCCCCGTACTGGGTCTACCGTCGGGTGAACCGGTACTTCGTCGCGTCCGCGGAGGCGAAGGAGGCGCTCGCGCGTCAGGGGATCGACGAGGATCTGATCGAAGCGGCGGGCATCCCGATACACCCGCGCTTCGCCCGGCCGCGCGACCGCCTCGAGGCCCGCGCGGCGTTCGGCCTCGACGCCTCCGCGCCGGTCGTCCTCGTCGCGGGCGGATGGAGCGGCTGGGGCGCGCTCGAGCGTCTCGCGGCTGAGACGGCGAGGAGGGGAGGGGGCTGCAGGGTCGTGGTCGTGGCGGGGAACAACAGGGAGCTTTACGGGCGCCTCAGCGGCCGCGGCGAACTGAAACGGCTCGGCGTGACCGTCCTTCCGCACGTCGAGCGGATGGACCTGCTGATGGCCGCCGCGGACCTGCTCGTCGGGAAGGCGGGCGGGATGAGCGCATCGGAGGCGCTCGCCTCCGGTTTGCCGATGGTCCTGGTGGACTCCCTCCCCGGGCAGGAGCGCCACAACGCGCGGTATCTGTGCCGCGGCGGCGCCGCCGTCGAGGCGCGCGGGGTCGCGGAGGCCGCGGAGGCAGCCGCCGCGCTCTCCCGCGACGCAACGCGCCTGCGCCTGATGGGGGAGCGGGCGAGGAAGATGGCCAGGCCGGACGCGGCGCGCGTGGTGGCGAGGGGGGTGCGGGAGGGGGCGGCGCGGATGGAGGCGCGCCCGACGGGGGAGGCACGGCGGGCGATCGCGAGGGATCCCGCGCGCGCCTTCGCGTGAACCCCTCCCGCGAACCGGAACGCCTCGACGCGCCGGCGAAGGATGCGGCAGGCGACAGGCGCGTGCCGCATCGACGGAGGGGCCGCATGCTCCTGTATCTGGGGTATCTGATCGCCTGGTGGGGGATACGGATCTTCCCGCGCCCGTGCTGCGTCTGGTTCAGCAAGCGGGTCGCGGACCTCTGCTTCATCTTCGACACGGCCGCCCGCAGGGCGGTGATCGCCAACCTGTCGCACGTGCTCGCCCGCACGGGGCGCGAGACGCGGTCTCGGCGCGGCAGGGCCGGCATCAACCGGCTCGCGCGGGAGACGTTCGAGAACTTCGCCGTCCATATCATGGATTTCCTGCGCGTCTACAGGGTCCGGGACGACATCGAGTCGGGCCTCCTCCGCGTGGAGCATTTCGACCGGTTCACGAAGGAGTTCTCCCGGGGGAAGGGGCTCATCTCGGTCACGGCGCACATCGGGAACTGGGAGATGGGGGCCGCGGCGGCCGCGTGCCTCGGGATGCCGCTCAGCGCGGTGGCGATGAAGCTTCCCGACCCGCGGCTCGACCGCTTCTTCACCGAGCTGCGGCAGTCCGGGCACATCCGCCCGTTTCCCGCGGGGCAAGCGGCGCGCGGCTGCTTCAGGGTTCTGGCGAAGGGGGAGATGCTCGCCTTCGTGGCGGACAGGTCGCTCGACGGGAACGGCATCCGGGTGAAGCTGTTCGGCAGGGAGGTCACCATCCCGCGCGGGCCCGCGGAGATGGCCTCGCGCACCGGGGCGCCGATCGTGCCGGCGTACTGCCTGCAGGAGGCGGGGGGGCATTTCCGCCTGGTGATCGAGGAGCCGATCGAGGTGGACGAGGCGCTCCCGGCGCCGGAGAAGGTGGCGGCGATCGCCCAGGCGATGGCTCGCGGCTTCGAGGAGTATATCTCGCGCTACCCCGCGCAATGGTTCGCCTTCTACAAGGTGTGGGGCTGAACGCCGTTTCTCGCGGACCGTCTCCGGTTTTCCGGAATCGGGCGCGGCGGCGGACGGGAACGAAGATATGCGCGTCTGCGCGGTGATACCCGCCTTCAACGAGGCGGCGCGGGTCGGGGATGTCGTGCGGGAGGCGCGGGGGCGCCTCCCGGGGGTCGTCGTCGTGGACGACGGCTCGGCGGACGGGACCGCCGACGCCGCGCGGCGGGCGGGCGCCGAGGTGCTGCGCCATCCGGCGAACCGGGGCAAGGGGGCCGCGTTGAAGACCGGGATGGGACGCGCGTTCGACGACGGGTACGACGCGGTCGTCGTCCTCGACGCGGACGGGCAGCACGCCCCCGGGGAGATCCCCCTCTTCCTGGAGGCGGCGGAGCGGACCGGGGCCGATATCGTGGTGGGGAACAGGATGGAGAACGCAACGGGGATGCCGCTCGTCCGCTACTTGACGAACCGGTTCACCTCCGCCGTCGTCTCGAAGCTGGCGGGGCAGCGGATCCCCGACAGCCAGTGCGGCTTCCGGCTGATCAACGAACGGGCGTTCAGGCGGATGGGGTTCGCCACGTCGCGTTTCGACACCGAGTCGGAGATGCTGATCGAGGCGGGGCGCGCCGGGTGCCGCATCGTGTCGGTGCCGGTGCGCACGATCTACGGGGCCGAAAAGAGCAAGATCAATCCGTTCGTCGACACGGCGAGGTTCTTCCGCCTGGTGGCGCGCCACCTGCGAAGGCCCCGGTGAAGCCCCTTTTCCCGGGGCACACGCGATTATGTCCCGGGGATGAGAATCATTACAACCTTAAGGCACACTTAAGTGTGCCCTGGGGCTGTGGATAACTATGGTGCAAACGGGTATGGACGAAACGGGCTTTGCACGCGAGCGCGAGCTGATGGTCGCACAGCAGCTCGCGCGCAGGGGGATTCGAGACCCGAGGGTGCTGGAGGCGTTCCGCCTCGTCCCGCGGCACCTGTTCGTCGGGGCCTCGCGCCGAAACGGGGCCTACGCGGACCATCCCCTGCCCATCGGCGAGGGGCAGACCATCTCCCAGCCGTACATGGTCGCCCTGATGACGCAGTGCCTCGCGCTCGAGGGAAGCGAGCGCGTGCTGGAGATCGGGACCGGCTGCGGCTACCAGGCGGCGATACTCGCCCGCCTCGCGGCGGAGGTCGTCACGGTCGAGCGCATCGCGCCGCTCTCGGAAAAAGCCGAGGCGTTGCTGGGGAGGTTGGGGTATACTAACGTCCGTTTCGTCGTCGGGGACGGCACGCGGGGCTTCCCCCCGTCCGCTCCGTACGGCGGCATCGTCGTGACGGCGGGCTCCCCGAAGATCCCCGAGCCGCTGACCGAGCAGCTCGCGGAAGGGGGGCGTCTGGTCATCCCGGTGGGGGGCCGCTGGGCGCAGGAGCTCCTCGTGGTGCGCAGGGAGGGCGCGGCGCTGGCGGAGCAGCGGGTCTGCGGTTGCGTGTTCGTGCCGCTGGTGGGCGAGCACGGATGGAACGGATAGCCGGCGCCTTGTCGGGAGCCGGGGACGGGAATAGGAGAGGAGGGCACGATGCGCTGGTTGAGACGCCTGTACGACTGGGTGCTGCACTGGGCCGACACGCCCTACGCCGCGCCGGCGCTCTTCCTCCTCGCATTCTCGGAATCCTCCTTCTTTCCGGTGCCCCCCGACGTGCTCCTCATCGCCCTCGTGATGGGGGCGAGGAGGCGCTGGTTCCAATACGCCCTGCTCTGCACGATCGCCAGCATCCTGGGCGGCCTCACGGGCTACGGGATCGGCTACTGGCTGATGGACACGGTGGGGCAGAGGATCATCGCCTTCTACCACGCCCAGGAGTATTACCGGCAGGTGATGGAATGGTACAGCCGGTACGACTACTGGATCGTCTTCATCGCCGCGTTGACGCCGATCCCGTACAAGGTGTTCACCATCGCCTCCGGGGCGTTTCATATGAATATCCCCGGATTCATGGTCATTTCGATGCTGGGGAGGGGGATGCGCTTCTTCCTCGTCGCCGGCCTCCTGTTCTGGTTCGGGCCGCCCATACAGAGGTTCATAGACCGTTATTTCAACCTCCTCTCCTTCCTTTTTGTTATACTGCTGATCGGCGGGTTCCTGGTCATCAAGATCTGTGTGTAGCGCGGGCGGGGATTCCGTTCCCCGCGCGGCGCGCGGGGGCATATCGGGGCGTAGCGCAGCTGGCTAGCGCGCAGCGTTCGGGACGCTGAGGCCGTGGGTTCAAATCCCACCGCCCCGACCATTACCGAAGGCGGGCGGCCCCGCCCTCTCGCGGCGTGCCTCGGGCGGCTCCGTCTTTCGGGTTCGAGGAGTGCGGCGATGCTCACCCCCTTGGATATCGTCGTGCGGATGCTGGCATCCGCCCTGTTCGGCGGCGTGGTCGGCTTCGAGCGCGAGCGTCATAACCAGCCGGCGGGGCTCCGCACGCACGTCATCCTCTCCATCGGCTCCTGCCTCGCGATGTGCGTCTCCATCAACCTCGCGATGCAGTTCCGCCCGCTCGTCCCCAACGGCGACCCCGCCCGCCTCGCGGCGCAGGTTCTCTCGGGGATCGGTTTCCTCGG
The DNA here is from genome assembly GCA_012729785.1 of Chlamydiota bacterium. Lineage (NCBI taxonomy): Bacteria > Pseudomonadati > Chlamydiota > Chlamydiota bacterium. Next base: position 73,575 of record JAAYCL010000001.1, read on the forward strand.
CGCGGGGGCGATCCTCCGCTACGGCACGAATGTGCGCGGGCTCACGACCGCCGCCTCCCTCTGGACCATCGCCGTCGTCGGTCTCGCCGCGGGCGCCGGCCACTTCATCCCCGCCCTCGTCGCGACCGCGCTCCTGTTCGCGGTGCTCCAGGTCCTCGACAGGCTGGAGAAACGGTACATGGGGAACCTCGTCCCCAAGATCATCACGGTCAGGGCGAAGGACCGCTACGGCGTGGTGGACGAGGTGAAGAATGTCGTCCAGGGGTTCCACAGCACCTTGAAGACGATGAGCCTCTCCAAGAACCTCGAGCGTCACGAGATCGAGATCGAGGCGGTGGCGAGCATCCCCGCCGGGGAGACGATGGACAAGGTCTTCTTCTCTCTCTCGTCGATCAAGGACGTCACCTCCGTCGAGGTGCAGTAGTCTCTCGTCCCCCCGGCGGGCGTCTCACGGGCACCCGGACCCGATGCACGACCTTCGCAGGAAAGCCCTTCTCCTCTCGTACCTCACCGTCGGCTACAATCTTCTCGAGGGGATCGTGTCGGTCCTGGCGGGCGCCGCCGCGGGAAGCGTCGCCCTTGTCGGGTTCGGCCTGGACAGCGCGGTGGAGTCGCTCTCGGGGTGCGTGATGATATGGCGGCTGCGGCGGGCGGCCGCGGGGGGCGGGGAAGAGGAGGAACGCGTGGAGCGGAAGGCGCTCCGGCTGATCGGGGCGACCTTCTTCATCCTCGCCGCGTACGTGCTGTACGAGTCGGGGGCGTCGCTCCTCTCGGGCGAGGCCGCCGGGCGGACCGTCCTGGGCGTCATCATCGCGGCGGTGTCACTCGTCACGATGCCCGCGCTCTTCTGGGCCAAGCGCCGCCTCGGCGTGAAAATGGGGATGGGCAGCCTCGTCGCCGACTCCAAGGAGACGCTCGCCTGTGCGTTCCTCTCGGCGGCGCTCCTCGCCGGGCTCGGGCTCAACTACCTCTGGGGGCTCTGGTGGGCGGACCCGGCGGCGGGGCTGGTCATCGCGGCGTTCCTGGTGCGGGAGGGGGCGGAGGCGGTTTCAGGCTGACAATCGAGGCGGACGGGTCGCAAGAAAGGAGGCGCCGGGATGCAAGGGAGAAGGGTGTTGTTCAAGGGGTCGCCGCTCACGCTGGCCGGGCGGACGGTGCGGACCGGCGACGCGGCGCCGGAATTCCGCGCGACGACGAAGGAGCTCAAGGAGATGCGCCTCTCCGACTTCCGGGGGAAGGTGAAGGTGATCACCTCGTTCCCCTCGATCGACACCCCGGTCTGCGACCTCCAGGTGAAGGAGTTCAACGCGCGCGCGGCGGAGCTCGGCGTCGGGGTGGCGGTCGTCGGGATCAGCAAGGACCTCCCGTTCGCCCAGCATCGTTTCTGCGAGACGTTCGAGATCGCGAACGTACAGCTGCTCTCCGACTACCTCCACTCCTCATTCGGCCTGAACTACGGCCTGCTCGTCAAGGAGCTGAATCTCCTGGCGCGCGCCGTGCTCATCGTGGACGCAGGCGGCGTCCTGCGCTACCTCCAGGTGGTGCCCGAGATCGCGTCCCCGCCGGACTACGACGAGGCGCTCGCCGCCCTCCGAGAGGTGTTGAAGTCGCCCGGCGATCCGTCGAAGGCGGCGCCCGCCCCCCGGTGCGTCCCGTGCGAGGGCGGCGTCCAACCGCTGCCGCCGGGGGAGGCCGCCTCCCTCGCGGCGGGCATGCCGGGATGGGGGATCGTCGAGGGAACGCGGCTCGTCCGCGACTACGCATTCGGCGACTACCGCGATGCGGCATATTTCGTCGACCTCGCCGCGGCGTTGGCGGAGGAGCAGGGGCACCACCCCGTGCTGACGCTCTCCTGGAACAAGGTCGCGGTCTCCCTCACGACGCACGCGGCGGGCGGGCTCACGCGAAACGACTTCACGATGGCCGCCCTCCTCGACCAGCTCCTCTAGTGGGGTCAGGTCCTTATTTATTATACTAGGGGGCCGAAAGAGCCCCGTTTCGACAGACGGCGACGGCGTCTTCGACGATCTCTCCGGGCGGGGAGGGGGGAAGGGGGGGAGGGCATGTCCAGGCCCCAGAGGATCGAATACCCCGGCGCGCTCTATCACGTGACAAGCCGCGGCAACGAAAAGGGAGCCATCTTCTGGGAGGACAGGGACAGGCGCAAATTCCTGTCGCTGATCGACGCCGCGCATCAGCGCTATGAGATCCTGCTCCACGCCTATCTCCTCATGCCGAATCATTACCACCTGCTGATCGAAACCCCCCGGGGGAACCTCGCCAGGGTGATGCACGATCTGAACGGAGTCTACACGGGGTACGTGAACGCCGTCCGGAAGAGGACCGGCCACCTGTTCCAGGGGCGCTACAAGGCGATTGTGGTGGAGAAGGACCGGTACCTCCTCGAACTGTCGCGGTATATACACCTCAACCCCGTGCGCGCGGGGTTGGTGAAACTGCCCGGACAGTACGCGTGGAGCGGGGTGCACTACCTCCTGGGCGCCGCCGACGCCCCCGCATGGTTCGACGCGGATTTCACGCTGCGTATGTTCGCCGAATCCCGGCGCGATGCGAGGGCCGCGTATCGCGAATTCCTGCGCCAGGGCCTGGAGAAGAAGAGCCCGCTTGAAGACGTCTACGCGCAGTGCATGCTCGGTTCGACGTCGTTCATCGCCGCGGTCAAAAGCGCATGGATGCAGGATGACCGCATCGGCCGGGACGTGGTGCGCGCGAAATCCCTCTCCAGGAAGGCGACCCTCGACTCGATCAGGGATCTTGTGGCCGGGGAGGCGGGGCCGAATGAACAGCCGTTTCCCCGCCCCGGGACGCGGAAGGACCATCTCGGCGTGAAACTCTTTATCTACTTGGCCCGAAGATACACGGACAAGACCCTGCGGGATATTGCGGACTATTTGGGCTGGATGAACGCAAACGCGGTCTCCCAGGCGCATTTCACGTTCAAGCGGCGGCTCGAGCGGGACAAAACGATCCAGGCGACTGTCGCCCGGCTCGAGCAGGCGCTGCGCTAGACTAATAAATAAGGACCTGACCCCACGATGATGAGCGGACGCTGCGCTAGACTAATAAATAAGGACCTGACCCCACGGTGAGGAGGATTGCGCGGGCGTCGATGCTGCTGGCGGCGGCGAGCGCGGGGTGCCACGTCCTCGGGCTGGTCAAGGAGATGCTGATCGCCGGGCAGTTCGGCATCAGCCGGGCGATGGACGCGTTCTACGCCGCCCTCGCGGTCCCGCACGCGCTCAACAATATCCTCCTGTCGGCGTTCGGCGCCGTCTTCATCCCCGCCTACGTGCGCCACGCCCTCCTCGGCAACGAGGCCGCCGACCGCGTCGCCGCCGCGGCGCTGCGCCGCCTCGGGCTCATCCTCGCCCTGGCGGCGGCCGCCCTCTTCGCCGGGGCCCCGCTCGTCATCGGGCTCGGATTCCGGGGCCTGCCGCCCGACGGGGCGGGGGAGGCGGTCCGGATCCTCAAGGTCGTCGCCTTCACGATGGTGCTGAGCGGGGCGGCGGGGGCCTTGTCGGGCGTGCTCAACGCGCGCGCGCACTTCTTCTGGCCCGCGGTCTCGCCGGTCCTCGTCACCCTCGTCAGCATCGTCTTCATCGTGCTGGGCGCCCAACGGATGGGGGTGATGGCGCTCGCCTGGGGCCTGGGCGCGGGACTCCTCGCCCAGTGCCTCGTCCTCGCCGCCGCCGCCCGCCGCGAGGGGTTTCGTCCCGCGTTCCTCGACGCCCGGGGAGAACCGGCGGTGCGGGAGATGACCGCCGGGGCGCTCCTGCTCATCGTCGGCATCGTCGCGGCGCAGGGGAACGTCCTCGTGGACAGCGTGATGGCGTCGTACCTCGCCCCCGGCAGTCTCGCCGCGCTCTCCTACGCGGCGAAGCTCGTGATGGTCCCCCTCGTCGTCTTCACCGGATCCCTCGCCACCGCGGCGTTCCCCCACTTCTCGAAGCAGGCCGCCGGGGGGAGGATCGCGGAGCTGAAGGAGGCGCTCGCGGCGAGCATCCGGATGGCGGGCTTCGTCTTCCTCCCGCTGACGGTCGCGCTCGTTATCCTGGCGCGGCCGCTGATCGCGCTCCTCTTCCAGCGCGGGGCGTTCGACCGCGAGGCGGCGGAACTGACCTCGGCCATCCTGGCCTGCTATGCGCCCCAGATGTTCTTCTGCACGGTCAGCATCCTCCTCGTGCGCGTCCACCTCGCGCTCGACGAGAGGGCCGTGATGGTGAAGGTCGCATTCGCGGGGGTGGGGATGAACGTCGCCTTCAACCTCCTCTTCATCCGGTTGATCGACCCGCCGGCGGCCGGTCTGGCCCTCTCGACCTCGCTCGTCCAGTGCATCGCGTCGTGGCTCTTCTACCTGCCGCTGGCCCGCCGCATCGGCGCCTTGCACGCGCAGGACCTTCTCCCGGCGCTGCTCCGCACCGCCTGCGCCTCCGCCGCGATGGCCGCGGCGATCCTGGCGGCGTCGGCCGCGGCCGGGGCGCGCGGGGCGGGGCCCGTCGCGTGCCTGGCTGTTTCCGCCGCCGCGGGGGCGGTCGTGTTTCCCGCGGCGGCGCGGCTGCTCGGGTCCACCGAGCTCGACGGCCTGGCGCGCCTCGCGCGGGACGCATGCCGGCTTCGGCGGCCGGGGGGGAGCCGGTGAGCGGCCCCCCCCGCGTCTGCATGGTCGTGTGCAACTTCAGCCCGGCCGTGGGGGGGACCGAGAGGCAGGCGGAGGCGCTCGCGCGGGGGCTCCTGGCGGAGGGCGGCGAAACGTTCGTGCTGACGCAGCGCGCCGCCGGGCTGCCGCGCGAGGAGATCAGCGGCGGGCTGCGCGTGCTCAGGAGACTGGGCGGCCCCGAACGGCGCGGCATCGAGGGGATCGGCTACCTGCTGGGGGCGGCGCGCCTCCTCCTGCGCGAACGCCGCCGCTACGACCTGATCCACTGCCACGGGATCTACCTGCACACCGTCGCGGCGGTGCTCGTCGCCCGGGCCGCCGGGAAGCGGGTCGTCGTGAAGGCCGCCTGCGGGGGCGCGTACGGCGATCTCGCGGCGATGCGGCGGCACAAGGGCGGCCGGGCGCTCATCGCGATCTGCCGCGCCGCGGACCGTTTCGTCGCCGTCAGCTCCGAGATCGCCGACGAGCTCCGCGCCGCGGGCGTCCCCGCGCGGCGGATCGTTGCGATGCCGCCCCTCCTGGACACGGAGCGGTTCAGGCCGGCCGAAACCGCGGAGAAGGCGGCGCTGCGGGGCGCGCTCGGCCTGCCGGCCTCGGGGCTGCTCGTCTCGTCTGTCGGCCGCCTCGCGCCGCAGAAGGGGCTCGGCACGCTCCTCGACGCGTGGGGGCGTCTCGTGGACCGGCCGCGCGCCACCCTCCTGCTCGTCGGCGACGGCCCCGCGCGCGGCGAACTGGAACGGCGCGCGCGCGGAGACGATACGGCGGGGCGGGTGCGCTTCCTCGGGGAACGCCGCGACGTCGCCGACATCCTGCGCGCCTCGGACGCCTTCGCATTCCATTCGCTTTCGGAGGGGATGCCGAACGCCCTCGTCGAGGCGATGGCCTGCGGCCTCCCGTGCGTCTCGTCGGCGACCGGGGGGGCGCGCGACCTCGTCCGCCACGGCCTGAACGGGCTGCTGGTCGAACCGTCAGACGCGGCGGCGCTCGCCGGGGCGCTCGAGACGATCCTCCTCGACGCGGGGCTGCGCCTCCGGCTCGGGGAGGCGGCGCGGGCCGCGGCCGCGGCCCGCTGCGCCGCGCGGCTCGTCACGGGCCGTTACCGCGCCCTGTACCGGGAACTCCGCGCCCCGGCGGTGTAATTGTCGGCCCGGATATGCTATAAGGTGCCCATGCGTTACGCGATATTCGGCGACGTCCACGGCAACCGCGAAGCGCTCGAGGCGGTGCTGCTCGACATGGAGCAGGCCCGCGTCGACCGGCGGCTCTGCCTCGGCGACATCGTCGGGTACGGCGCCGACCCGGTCGACTGCCTGCGCCGGATACGGGACCTCAAGATAGAAACGGTGCAGGGGAACCACGACTCCGCGGCGGTCGGCGAGACCCCGCTGGACTATTTCAACCCGTTCGCGAAACGGGCGATCGAATGGACGGCCGGGCGGATCGGGAAGGAGGACGCGGCCTGGCTGAAGGGCCTCCCGCTCGTGCGCGACTGCGGCGGCTTCACCCTCGTCCACTCCTCGCTCGCCCGCCCGCGGGAGTGGGGGTACATCCTCGACTACGAGGCGGCGCAGCGTTGCTTCCGCCTCCTCTCGTCGCGCGCCTGTTTCATCGGCCACTCGCACGTGCCGCTCGTCTTCAGGGACCACGACGACGCGGTCACCGTACGCCGCGCGGCCACGGTGGCGATCGAGCAGGCGGCGCGGTACATCGTCAACGTCGGCAGCGTGGGGCAGCCGCGCGACGGCGATCCGCGGGCGGCCTACGGGATCTACGACGAGGGGGGCGGCACGCTGGAGCTGCGGCGCGTCGAATACGATATCCCCGCCGCGCAGCGCAAGATCGTCGAGGCGGGGCTCCCGGAGTTTCTGGCGGTGCGGCTGGAGGCGGGGCGCTGAGATGTCACGACCGTACGCGATCGCGGCGTTTCTCTGGGCGGCGCTGATGCTCGTGGCCGCGGTCTCGCAGACGCAGCCCGCCGCGGCGACGCTCTTCCCCCAGGAGGACAAGCTCCTCCACTTCATCGAGTACGCGGTGTTCGCCCTCCTCCTGTACCGGGTCTTCAGCCACTCCTCCGACACGCGGATTATCGGGAGGGCGGCGCTCTACACCGCCTGCATCGCGATCGGCTACGGGATCGCGCTCGAGGCGCTCCAGTCCACGCTGCCGTACCGGGAGTGCACCGTCTACGACTTCCTGGCGAACTGCGCCGGCGTGGCGTTCACGCTGGGGCTCTGCTGGAGGCCGGGGCCGCCGGCGGCCTGATCGGCCGGTTTCCCGCCGCGGAGGGAGCGGATGGACACGGCGCGGGCGAAACGGGAGATCGAACGCCTCCGGCGCGCGATCGAGCGCCACAACTGGCGCTACTACGTCCTCGACGACCCCGAGATCTCCGACGCGCGGTACGACGCGCTGCTGCGGGAGCTCGCCGCCCTCGAGGAGCGGTTCCCCGCCCTCCGCAGCCCCGATTCGCCCACCCAGCGCGTGGGCGCCGCCCCGCGCGCGGAGTTCACCCCGGTCAGGCACGGCATCCCGATGCTCAGCCTCGGCAACGCGACGAGCGCCGACGAGGCGCGCGAATTCGACCGTCGGATCAGGCGGATCCTCTCCCTGCCGGGCGACGCGGCGATCACCTACGTCGCCGAACCCAAGTTCGACGGGGTGAGCGTCGAGCTCGTCTACGAGGAGGGCACGTTCGTCTCAGGCTCGACGCGCGGCGACGGCGTCACGGGCGAGGACGTGACCGCGAACCTCAAGACCGTTTCCAGCGTGCCGCTGAGGCTCAGGGGGGAGGAAAGGGCGATCCCCGCGCGTCTCGAGGTGCGGGGCGAGGTCTACATCGACATCGAGGATTTCGAGCGCCTCAACCGGGATCGAGAGGGGCGGGGAGAGCCGCTCTTCGCGAACCCGCGGAACGCCGCGGCCGGTTCGCTCCGGCAGCTCGACCCGTCGGTCACGGCCGGGCGGCCGCTGAAGATCTTTCTCTACGCCCCCGGGCAGGTGGAGGGTGACCGGTTCGAAAGCCAGTGGGGGTTCCTCCGCGCCCTCCCGGAGTGGGGGCTGAGGGTCGAGCGCCATATCCGGCGCTGCGCGGGGATCGACGAGGCGATCGAGTTCCACCGCCGGATGGAGGAGGAGCGGAGCGCCCTCCCGTACGAGATCGACGGGGTGGTCATCAAGGTCGACGACTACGCCCTCCAGCGGCGCCTGGGGGAGGTGAGCCGGAGCCCGCGCTGGGCGATCGCGTACAAGTTCCCCCCGCGGCAGGAGACCACGCGGGTCGTCGACATCGTCGCGCAGGTCGGCAGGACCGGGGCGCTCACGCCGGTGGCGTTGATGGAGCCGGTGCGGGTCGGGGGGGTGGAGGTGCGCCGCGCGACGCTCCACAACCAGGACGAGGTGGAGCGCAAGGACGTCAGGGTCGGGGACACGGTCGTCGTGCAGCGCGCGGGCGACGTCATCCCGGAGATCGTGAAGGTCGTCGAGAGCGCCCGCCCCCCGGGGACGAAGCCGTACCGGCTCCCCGCGCGCTGCCCGGTGTGCGGGGCGGTGGTGGAGCGGATCGAGGGGGAGGCGGCGGCGCGCTGCACGGGGATCTCGTGCCCCGCGCAGCTCGAGGAGAAGATACTCCATTTCGCCTCGAGGAGGGCGCTGGATATCGACGGCCTCGGGGAGAAGCTGGTCCGCCAACTCGTCTCGACGGGCAGGGTGCGGAGCGTGGCGGACCTCTACTCCCTGAACGAGTCCGATCTCCTCCCGCTGGAGCGTATGGCGGACAGGTCCGCGGCGAAGATCGTCGCCTCGATCGACCGGAGCCGGCGCACGACGCTCGCCCGGCTGATCTTCGCCCTGGGGATCCGGCACGTCGGGGAGCACGTCGCGCGCCTCCTGGCGCGCGCGTTCGGCACGCTGGAGCGGATCGGGCGGGCGACCGAGGAGGAGCTCGCCCAGACGAGGGAGATAGGCCCGCGGATCGCCGCGAGCATCGTCACCTTCTTCTCCCAGCGCCTCAACACCGAGGTCATCGAGCGCCTCAGAACGGGCGGGGTGACCTGGAGCGAGACGCCGGCGGCGGGGCCGGGCGTCTTCGCCGGGATGACGTTCGTCTTCACCGGGACGCTCCGACGCTTCACTCGCGACCAGGCGCGACTCCTGGTCGAGGAGCGGGGCGGGCGCGCCGCGGGGAGCGTGAGCACGAAGACGCGCTACGTCGTGGCGGGCGCGGACGCGGGGTCGAAGCTGGAGAAGGCGCGGGCGCTCGGCGTGGAGGTGCTCACGGAGGAGAGGTTCGCCGCCCTGCTGAAGTCGGAGAAGTAGCGGACGCGGCGCGTTCGCTCGGTTCCCCCGAACTCCCCATCGGAGTGCCCCGCACTACGATACAAAGTTATCCACAGCCCCAGGGCACGCTTACGTGTGCCCTGGAGAGGGCGGTGGATATGGGATTGTCTTGCCGCTTCGGGCGCACATGGTTATGACAAGACCCGCGAGCGTGAAGAGGGAGACGACCGCCCCGATGCGGAACCCCGGCGGCGTGTAGCGCAGGCGCACCGCATGCCTCCCCGGGGGCAGGCGGATCCCGCAGAATATCCCGTTCGTCCTCGTCACCTCGACCGGCGTTCCGTTCAGGGCCGCCTCCCACCCCGGCGCCCAGATCTCCCGCGTGCACAGGTGGGCGGGCTGCTCCGTCGCGACCTCCGCCTCGAGCAGCCCCGGCGCGGCCCGCCGCACCGAAACCGCCCTGAACCCGCCCTCCGCGGCCAGCGGCCGCGCGCCGGGGGCGAGGAGCGCCTCCAGGCGCGGGTCGAACGACCGCAGCGTCCGTCCCTCCTCCCCCGGCGGGCAGACCGTTGCGCGCGCGACGAGCCAGGCGTGGGGAAGCCGTTCGGGATTCCGGAAGAGGAGGAGGCGCGGCGCGACCCCCTCCCCGAGGAACTGCCGGTAGACCGGGACGCCGGCGAAGACGCCGTCGGGACGCAGGCCCGGGATGCCGGGCGGGCGGTCCGAGAGCACGAGCCCGACGCCGAGCAGCGAGAGGAGCTCGGGCGCCTCGATCGAGTGGACGGCGAGCGACCAGCGGGGCAGCGGGCCCGCCGCGCCTGAGGCCAGGTCCAAAAACCGGGCGTAGGCGGAGAAGTTGACCGGGGTGTAGCCGTCCACGCGCGAGATGTCGAGCGCGGTGCTCGACGCAAACGGGTACGCCGCCCAGAACGCCGCCCCGCGGGGCGGGGTCATGTCGAGCATCCGCCCGCAGTCGTTCCCCGCCTTCCCTATCGCGGCGGCGAGGGGGGAGGCGGGATGGAGCAGGCCGAGCGGCTGCGCGGCGAGGAACGCCCCCGAGGAGCGGAGAAGCTCGAGGAACGCCAGCGCGCAGAACGCGAAGGAGAAGACGCCTCTCCGGATGCGGGCCCGTTCCCTCAGGGCGCAGAGGAGGCAGAGGACGGGGACGAGCAGCAGGGAGAAGCGCAGGGAGCCGACGGCGTCGGCGAGGTGGCGGGAGGCGCCGCGCGCGGCCCGCGCGGCGTCGAGCAGCGGGAGCCGGGCCTCGCCGAAAAGAAAGACGAACCGGTTCGAGAGGTTCGCGGCGAGGCGGGCGGGGTCGGCGCCGCGCATCGCCGCCCAGAGCGTGCCGTACAGGAGCATCCCCGCCGCGCAGACGGCGAACCAGGCCCGCCCGGCCCCTCCGCGCCGCGGCTCCATCGCGCCCGCGACGGCGTCGAAGAGGCGCGCGGCGAGCATCGCGAGGAAGAACGGAACCAGATAGAGCAGCCGCCCCGGGTTGCGGAATCTGCCGAAGAACGGGACCAGGCGGTCGAGCGCGGCGTGGACGAAGGAGAGCTCCCGCGCGGAGAGCAGCACGGCGCCCGCGGCGAGAAGCCCCCAGAGGGCGACGTCGCGCCGCGTCATGCGGGACGGCGCGTTGCGGAGGAGCAGGAGCAGGGGCGCGACGCCGGCGAAGAGCGCGCACTCCCACGAAAGCGTCCCTAGAGGAGCGTACTCGCCGACGAGGGAGGGGGAGACGAGGGACGCGGCGATCTCGCCGAGCGAAGGGGCGAAGTCGAACCGCGCCTGGCCGAGGGGGTGCGACCGGGAGAGGAGCGGGTAGAGGCGGTGGGCCGGGAGGAGGTAGAAGGCGGAGAGCGGCGCGGAGAGGAGGACGCCGAGGAGAAGGCAGCGCCGCGCCTGGCGGGGAGCGGCGGTGACGGGCGTCGCGCGCGGCCGCAACGCGGCGTAGGCCGCGATCCCCGCCAGGGCGCAGGCGAGGATCTGCGCCTCGCCGGTGAGGCAGGCGAGCGAGAGGGAGACCGCGAGGCACGCCGCGGAGGCGGCGGAGGGCGCTCGGAGGCAGCGCTCGGCGCAGAAAAACAGCAGCGGGATGAAGGAGAAGATCGCCAGGCGCGAGTAGAGCCCCGCCTGCGCGTGCGTGAGGCTCCGCGCGCCGAGCGAAACGACGATCCCCGCCAGCAGGGCGCCGGCCCGCGAGCAGCCCGCCTGCCGGGCGCAGGCGAAGGAGAGCGCCCCCGCGAGGAAGAAGTGCAGGAGGAAGCCGAGGTTCAGGGCCAGCGCCGGGGGCAGGGGGGAGAGGAGGAGGGAGGGGAAGGAGAACGCGGGGTAGAGCGGGTTGGGGAAGGCGGGGGTTCCCGCGCACTCGTACGGGTTCCAGAAGGGGAGGCGGCGGTGCACGAGCAGGGACCGCCGGACGAAGACCTGGTGCGGGAGATACTGCGTGACGGCGTCGCTGAAGCGGGTGGCGAGGAGGTTCGACGGGGTGAACGCGGGCGGGGGGAAGGCCGCGGCGACGAGCAGGAGCAGCAGCCCGATGCAGACGAGATCCTTCGCGCCCGGTTTCACGCGGATAGGATAGCACCGGAGGGCGCCTCGGCCCACGGATAATCGGCATCCCGGCCGTTCCCCGCGCAGTTCACCCTTGTCCCGAAGATGCGTTTCTGATAGGGTACGACTGTATCCGGGCTCGGACCTCGCGCCCGGCAGACCCCTGAGAAAGGACTGCGCATCATGAAGGGTATTTCCGTCGAGAAGGTGCGGACCCTCTCCCTGATCGGCCACGGCGGCTGCGGCACGACAGGCCTCGCGGACGCGATGATGTTCCTGAGCGGCGCGAACGACCGGCACGGCCGCGTCGACGCCGGCTCCTCCATCGCCGACACCAGCGACGAGGAGAAGGAACGGAAGGGCAGCATCCAGTCGCACCCGCTCCATATGGGATGGAAGGAGCACAGCCTCTTCGTCGTCGACACCCCCGGGGACGCCGACTTCGTCGGGGACGCGGTCTGCGCCCTCCGCGTCTCGGACGCCGCGGTCGTCGTCGTGGACGCCCTCGCGGGCGTGGACGTGGGGACGCTCCGGGTCTGGCGACTCGCCGACCAGCGCTCCCTGCCGCGCGCGGTCTTCATCAACAAGCTCGACAAGGAGAACGCCGACTACGCCAAATGCCTCGAGGCGGTGAAGAGGAGCCTCGGCCCCGCGTGCGTGCCGGTGACGCTGCCCGTCGGCAGGCAGGCGGGCCTCAGCGGGGTGGCGGAGGTGCTCTCCGGCGCGGGGATGGACCGCCTCGACGAGGACGTCAAGGCGCTCGCCGCGGGGCTCCGCGAGAAGCTCACCGAGGCGGCCGCGGAGACCGACGACGCCCTCACGGAGAAGTACCTCGAGAGCGGGACGCTCGACCCCGAGGAGGTCGGTCGCGCGTTGCGGAGGGCGGTGAACGCCGGAACGCTCGTGCCGGTCTTCTGCGGCTCGGCCGACAAGGAGATCGGGGTGGCCGAGCTGCTCGACGGGATCGTCGGCCTCTTCCCCTCCCCGGCGGACCGCGGGCCGGTCAAGAGCGCGGACGGCGGAACGGTCGAGCCGAGGCCCGACGCCCCGTTCAGCGCCTTCGTCTTCAAGAACATCACCGACCCGTTCGTGGGCCAGCTCACCTACTTCAGGGTCTACGCGGGGACGCTCCGCGCCAACAGCTCCTTCCTCAACGCGACGCAGAAGAAACCGGAGCGGTTCGGCCACCTGTACCTGATCAAGGGGAAGGAGCAGATCTCGGTCGACGAGGTCGGCCCCGGCGACATCGTGGCCGTCCCGAAACTGAAGCTGACCGGTGTGGGGAACAGCATCTCCTCCGAGGAGCACCCGGTCGAGTTCGAGCCGCTCTGGCTGCCGAAGACGGTGATCTCGTTCGCCGTCCACGCCAAGAAGGCCGGGGAGGAGGAGAAGATCGCCGCGGGGCTCCACCGGCTCATGCAGGAGGACCCGACGCTCAGGGCCGCGCGGAACGTCGAGACGAAGGAGTTCATCGTCTCGGGGATGGGCGACGTCCATATCTCGACCGCCCAGCAGCGGCTGAAGAACAAGTTCAACGTCGACGTCGAACTCCGGCTGCCCACGGTCCCGTACAAGGAGACGATCAAGTCCAGCGCGGAGGGGCACGAGCGGCACAAGAAGCAGACCGGCGGGCGCGGACAGTACGCCGAGGTGTACCTCAAGCTGGAGCCGGCGGAGCGCGGGGCCGGCTTCGAGTTCGTGGACGACATCGTCGGCGGCGCGATCCCGAAAGGGTTTCTGCCCGCCATCGAGAAGGGGGTGCGCGGCTCGATGGCCCAGGGCGTCGTCGCGGGGTTCCCGGTCGTCGACCTGCGCGTCCGCTGCTACGACGGCACCTTCCACGACGTCGACTCGTCCAACATGGCGTTCGAGCTCGCCGGCTCGAAGGCGTTCAAGGACGGGATGGCGAAGGCGCGCCCGATACTCCTCGAGCCGATCTACGTGCTCGAGGTGACCGTCCCGGCCGACTACATGGGCGCCATCACCGGCGATCTCAACAGCCGGCGCGGGCGGATCATGGGGATGGAGCAGATGGGCGAGCTGCAGAAGATCAAGGCGCAGGTGCCGCTCTCCGAGATGCTCAGCTACTGCACCCAGCTGCGCTCGCTCACCGGGGGGCGGGGGACGTTCGAGATGGAGTTCTCCTCCTACGAGGAGGTCCCGGCGGCGCTTGTGCAGAGGGTCGTCGCGCAGCAGCAGGCGAAGAAAGAAGAGAAGTAGACGCCGGCGATGGAGCGCAGCGAACTGGCCTGCCGCGCCCGGGAAGCGCTCGCGATGCAGTCGCCGTGCCGCCTCTGCCCCCGCCGCTGCGGGGCGCGGCGGGCCGCGGGGGAGCGGGGGGCGTGCGGCGAGGGGGCGGCGGCGCGCGTCTACCGCGCCGCGCCGCATCGCGGCGAGGAACCCCCGCTCTCCGGCGTCGCCGGGTCGGGCACGGTCTTCTTCAGCGGCTGCACCCTCCGCTGCGTCTACTGCCAGAACCACCCGTTCAGCCAGGGGGGGGCGGGGGAGGAGCTCTCGGCGGCGGAGCTCGCGGGCGTCTTCCTCGCGCTTCAGGCGGCGGGGTGCCACAACCTGAACCTCGTCACCCCGACGCACGTCCTCCCGCAGATACTCCAGGCGCTGGAGCGGGCGGTTGGCGACGGGTTCGCGCTCCCGGTGGTCTACAACACCAGCGGGTACGAGACGCCCGAGGCGCTGCGGCTGCTCGACGGCGTTGCGGACATCTACCTGCCCGACCTCCGATATGCCGACGGGGACGCCGCGGCGCGCTACTCGGGCGCGGCCGACTACCCGGCGTTCAGCCGCCGCGCGGTGCGGGAGATGTGGCGGCAGGTGGGGCCGCTCGCGACCGACGCGGCGGGGATCGCCCGGCGGGGGCTCATCGTGCGGCACCTGGTCCTCCCCGGGGGGGTCGCCGGCACCGGGGAGGTCATGCGGTTCCTCGCCGAGGAGGTCTCCCGCGACGTGCGCGTCAGCCTGATGCGCCAGTACACGCCCTGCTTCCGGGCGGTTGGAGACCCGGTCATCGGCCGCAGGGTGACGCGGCGCGAGTTCGACGAGGCGGTCGCGGCGATGCGCCGGGCGGGCCTCTCGCGCGGCTGGGTGCAGGAGGGGGCCGACGAGGCGCCCGAAGAGTTCCTCGGGGAATCGTTGGCGCCGAAACGCGCACAAATGCGTACTGTGCGGACCCGGAATCGCGTATAATGCGCACGGATTTCCCGGCGCCTGCCGGGGGAGGGGATCGATGAGCGGACACTCGAAATGGGCCAGCATCAAGCACAAGAAGGGCGCGGCGGACCAGAAGCGCGGCAAGATCTTCAGCAAGTTCGTCAGGGAAATCAGCGTGGCGGCGCGTTTCGGCGGCGGCGATCCGGCCTCGAACCCGCGCCTCCGCACGGTGATCGCCAAGGCGAAGCAGTTCAACATGCCGGCGGACAACATCGACAAGGCGATCAAGAAAGGGACCGGCGAGCTGCCGGGGGTCTCCTACGAGGAGATCACCTACGAGGGGTACGGGCCCGCGGGCGTGGCGTTGATGGTCGACTGCCTCTCGGACAACAAGAACCGCACCTCGTCCGAGATCCGCAACATCTTCGACAAGCGGAACGGGCGGATGGCGGGGGCGGGTTCCGTGGCGTGGAACTTCAACAAGAAGGGGTTCATCGCGGTGGAGAAGGAGGGGGTCGACGAGGACCAGCTGCTCGCCGTCGCCCTCGACGCGGGGGCCGAGGATTTCAACGCCGAGGAGAAGGGGGCGTACGAGATCTTCACCCGGCCCGAGGCGCTCGAGGAGGTCAAGAAGGCCCTCGAGGCCAAGGGGATACGCTACTCCCATGCCGAGATCGCCCGCATCCCCAAGACCACGGTGGCCGTGACCGGGAAGGACGCGCAGCACGTCCTGGAGCTGATGGAGGAGCTGGAGGACCACGACGACGTGCAGAACGTCTCGTCGAACGCGGACCTGCCGGACGACCTCGTCGAGGCCGCGGCGAAGCGCTGATCGCCGGGGGGACGCGGTGAGAATAATCGGCATCGACCCCGGCACCATCGTGACCGGCTACGGGATCGTGGACCGGAAACGAAGCGCCGTCTCCTTCGTCGCCTGCGGTTGCATCGTGAACCGGCCCCACGTTCCGCTTCCCGTCCGGTTCCTGAAGATCCACCGGGAGCTGGGGGAGGTTCTGGACGCCTACCGGCCGGCGGAGATGGCGGTCGAGGGGATCTTCTTCTGCAGGAACGTGAAGACGGCGCTGGCGCTCGGCGAGGCCCGCGGCATCGCGATGCTGGCGGCGGCCGAGCGGGGCCTGGGGGTGTTCGAGTACGCGCCGCGGCGGGTGAAGCAGGCGATCCTCG
Source organism: Chlamydiota bacterium (assembly GCA_012729785.1). NCBI lineage: Bacteria > Pseudomonadati > Chlamydiota > Chlamydiota bacterium. The sequence goes on from JAAYCL010000001.1 coordinate 89,434, forward strand.
GCCGCGGGGGCGCGGACAAGGCCCAGGTGCAGTTCATGGTGAAGGCGATCCTCGGCCTCCCGGAGGCGCCGCGCCCCGCCGACGCGGCCGACGCGCTCGCCCTCGCCCTCTGCCACGCGTACACGGGGGCCGGGTGCGCGGCGCGGGCCCCCGATCCCGCCTTGGGCGGGCGGGCAGAGGCGCGGCCGGCGCGCGGCCGCGTGAAAGGGTGAGCGGATGATCACGCACCTCGAGGGGGAGCTCAGGGAGGCCCAGCCGACCCGCGTCGTGATCGACGTGGCGGGGGTGGGCTACGAGTGCGTCATCCCCCTGAGCAGCTTCGACCGTCTCCCGCGGAGCGGGGCGCGGGTTTCGATCCTGACGCATCTGCATCTCCGCGACGACGGGCTGGTGCTCTTCGGCTTCCTGACCGAGGAGGAGCGCGGGCTTTTCCGCCTCCTCATCTCCGTCTCGGGGATAGGGCCCAAGATCGCCATCGGCATCCTGAGCGGCATCTCCCCGCGCAACTTCCGCGCGGCGGTGCGGGAGGGGAACGCCGCGGCGCTCTCCGCGGTCCCGGGGATCGGCAAGAAGAAGGCCGAGCGTCTCATCCTGGAGCTGAAGGACCGCGTCGAGGCGTTCGAGGAGGGGGAGCCGGGGGTTCCGGCGGCGGGGCGCGCGGAGAACGACGCGGCGATGGCGCTCGTCTCGCTCGGCTACTCGCAGGCGGAAGCCGCGCGGGCGGTCCACGCCGCGGCGAAGCGGATCGGGAAGGCCGCGGATGCGGAAACGCTCATCCGCGAGGCGCTGAAGGCGGCGAACTGAGAGGGACCGTGGTCTTCGACGCGGCTGACGAGATCGCATTGTTGCCGCGGATGAACGCGGATCGTCGCGGGGACGGGCGCGGGGTGCGCGGCACGACAGGTCCGCGCCGTTCCGCGAAGATCCGCGGCTGCACAAACGATATATCTTGTCGCGGCGGGATCCGCGGGCGGGAAACGGCGACTGGTTCGCCATGACGGAGCGATTCGTGGAAAAGGCGCTGAAGGACCGGGACCCCCAGCTCGATCTCACGCTCCGCCCCGCGGAGTTCGGCGAGTTCATCGGGCAGGAGCGGATCAAGGAGCGGCTCGGGATATTCATCCGCGCCGCGCGCGAGCGGGGCGAGGCGCTCGAGCACGCCATCTTCTCGGGCCCGCCGGGACTCGGCAAGACCACGCTCGCCCACCTGATCTCCCGGGCGATGGGCTCCAACATCAAGGCCACCTCCGGGCCGGTCATCGAGAAGGCCGGCGACCTCGCGGGGCTTTTGACCAACCTCGAGAACGGCGACATCCTCTTCATCGACGAGATCCACCGGCTGAACAAGGTGATCGAGGAGTACCTGTACCCGGCGATGGAGGACTTCACGCTCGACATCATCATCGACCAGGGCCCCAGCGCCCGGAGCGTGCGCCTCAACCTCGCCCGGTTCACGCTCCTCGGCGCCACGACCCGGAGCGGGCTCATCAGCGCCCCGCTCCGCTCGCGTTTCGGGATGACGATACGGCTCGACTACTACCCTGCCGCCGACCTCGAGAAGATCGTCCGGAGGAGCGCGGGGATCCTCGGCGTCGAGATCGACGACGGCGGCGCGGCGGAGATCGCCCGGCGGGCGCGCGGCACCCCCCGCATCGCCAACAACCTCCTCCGCCGGGTGCGGGACTACGCGCAGGTGAAGGCCGGCAACCGCATCGACGCCGCGACGGCCGACGCGGCCCTCTCCTTCCTCGACGTGGACCGGCACGGCCTCGACGAGATGGACGCGCGGATACTGACGACCATCATCCGAAGCTTCGGCGGGGGGCCGGTCGGGATCGGCAGCCTCGCCGTGGCGGTGGGAGAGGAGCGGGAGACGATCGAGGAGGTGTACGAGCCGTACCTCATCCAGCAGGGGTATCTGAAGCGCACCTCGCAGGGGCGTGTCGCCACGGAGAAGGCCCGCGCCATGTTCGGGGAGCCCGGGAAGGGCGGGGCGGGGCAGGGGGAGCTTCTCTGAGGCCGCGGAGGGGTGCGCGACGCCGATGACCCGCCTCAGGACCTCCGACTTCGACTACCCGCTCGACCCGGGGTACATCGCGCAGGAGCCGCCTCCCCGGCGCGAGGCGGCCCGTCTGATGGTCTGCCGGGGCGGGGCGGCGGGCGTCGTCCACACGGTCTTCGACCGGATCGGGGATCATCTCGAGGACGGGACGCTCCTGGTGCTCAACGACACGAAGGTCTTTCCCGCGCGGCTGGCCGGCAGGAAGGCGGGCACGGGCGGACGGGTGGAGGTGCTGCTGCTCCGCGAGCGCGGGGGAGGGGAGTGGGAGTGCCTCCTCAAGCCGGGGAGGCGGCTCCCGCGGGGCGCCGAGATCGAGTTCGAGGGCAGTCCGCTCGTCGGGCGGGTCGAGGATCGGCTGCGCGGCGGCGCGTTCGCGGTGCGCTTCCGCGGAACGGGGGAGATCGAGCGGGAGATCGACAGGATCGGCCGGGTGCCGCTGCCGCCGTACATCCGCCGGCCGCCGGCCGGGGGGCGCCGCGCCCCCTGCGACGACCGGGAGCGATACCAGACGGTCTACGCGCGGCGGCGGGGGGCGGTCGCCGCCCCCACGGCGGGGCTCCACTTCTCCGTGACGCTTCTGGAGCGCCTCGCGGCCCGCGGCATCGCGACGGCGGCGCTCACCCTCCACGTCGGCCCGGGGACGTTCCTCCCGGTCCGCGAGGAATACGTCGACGACCACCGGATGCACCCGGAGTGGTACGAGATCGGGGAGGAGACCGCCGCGAAAATCGCCCGGGCGCGGGAGGAGGGGAGGCAGCTGGTGGCGGTGGGGACGACCGTCGCGCGGGCGCTCGAGGCCGCCGCCGACGAGCGGGGCGCGGTGCGGCCCGGCGCGGGCTGGACGGATATCTTCATCCGCCCCCCGTACCGTTTCAAGGTCGTGCGGAACCTGCTCACGAACTTCCATCTTCCCGGCTCGACGCTCCTGATGCTGGTCGCGGCGCTCGCGGGCAGGGAGACGGTGCTGGGCCTCTACGAGACCGCGAAGAGGGAAGGGTACCGGTTCTACAGCTACGGGGACGCGATGCTCGTGTCGAGCGCGCCGTGACAAGAGGAGTTCGTTCCATGCCGAAGAGATTCCTGCGCATCCTGCTGGCCCCGCTCCTCGCCGCGGGCCTGTTCGCGGCGCGGGGCGGGGCCGCGCCGCCCGCCGCGCTGCCCGCCTCCCCCCTCGCCGTGCACGTCCTGGACGTGGGGCACGGGGACGCGATCGTCATCCTCACCCCCGGCGGCCGGTGCGTCCTCATCGACGCGGGCGGCGGCCGGAGGGGCGGGGGGGCGGTCCTCTCGCTGCTGAAGGAGAAGCGGGTCCGGCGGCTGGATACGGTCGTGATGTCGCACGCGGACTCCGACCATATCGGCGGGATGCCCGCGGTCCTCTCCAGCGGAATCGAGGTCGGCGAGTTCCTCGACCCGGGGTACCCGCATACGACCACCCTGTACCGCCGCGTGCTCGAGGCGGTGCAGGCGAGGCCGGAGACGCGCTACCGCACCCCCAGGGCGGGGGAGCTCCTCGACTGGGGGAAGGAGCTGCGGGTCCGGGTGCTCGCCCCCGGGGACGATCCGCGCGGCACCAACGACAGCTCGATCGTGATCCGCCTCACCTACGGCACGGTCAGCTTCCTGTTCACCGGCGACGCCGGGCGACGCTCCGAGCGGGAGATGGCCCGCCGCTTCGGGACCGGGCTCAGGGCGCAGGTGCTGAAGGCGGGGCATCACGGCTCCAAGTCGTCGTCGACCGCGCCGTTCTTGAAGCTCGTGAAGCCTGAGGTGGCGATCGTCAGCACGCGGGGCGCGGGGCCGGACGATCCGTACCGGGAGACGACCGCCCGGCTGCGCGCGGCGGGGTCGAAAATCTACCAGACGGGCAGGTACGGGATGGTCACGGTCTATTCCGACGGTGCCGGGTACCGGGTGGTCACGGAGCGCGAGGTCGAGCCCGCCGAGGCGGAGGTCCGCGAGACCGCCGCGGCCACCGGCGCGGCCGCGCCGCCGCGGGAGCTGCCTGCATCGACCGCGGCGGTCGCGCACTGAGTTCCCGCGGGCGGCCGGGATCCGCGGGGGCGCGCGTTCGGCCGCCGCATCGGCGAGGCGAGGGGGATCCGACAGATGGAGTTCACCGTTCACCGGACGGATGCGCAGACCCCCGCCCGCCTCGGCACGATCGCCACCCCGCACGGTTCCTTCGACACCCCCGTCTTCATGCCCGTGGGCACGCAGGGGACGGTGAAGACGATGAGCCCGGAGGAGCTCCGCGAGATCGGCTTCGGCATCATTTTGGGGAACACCTACCACCTCTCCCTCCGACCCGGCGCCGACATCGTCGCCCGCGCCGGCGGCCTCCACCGGTTCATGCACTGGGACGGGGCGATACTGACCGACAGCGGCGGCTACCAGGTCTTCAGCCTGGCGACGCTGCGCGAGATATCCCCCCGCGGGGTTTCGTTCCGCTCGCACATCGACGGGGCGGCCCACTTCCTGAGCCCCGAGCGGGCGGTGGCGATCCAGGAGGCGCTCGGCGCCGATATCATGATGGTGCTCGACGAGTGCACCCCGTACCCGTGCGCGCAGGATTATGCTTGCCAATCGATGGAGCGGAGCCTAGAATGGGCGTCCCGCTGCAAAGTCGCCCGCCGTTCGCCGCACGCGGCCCTCTTCGGCATCGTCCAGGGGGGGACGTACGCCGCCTTGCGGACGCGATCAGCGGCGGGGCTGGCGCGGATCGGCTTCGACGGGTACGCCATCGGCGGCCTCAGCGTCGGCGAGCCGGGGCCATTGATGCTCGAGCTCGTCGCGCACTGCTGCCGGGAGCTTCCCGGCGACAGGCCCCGTTATCTGATGGGGTGCGGGACGCCGGTGGAGATCGTCGAGGCGGTGGCGCGCGGCGTGGACATGTTCGACTGCGTGATGCCCACCCGGAACGGGAGGAACGGGACGGCGTTCACCGCCCGGGGGAAGCTCGCCGTGAAGAACGGCGCGTTCAAGGAGGATTTCAGGCCGATCGAGGAGGGGTGCGGCTGCGCCGCCTGCCGGCACTACACGCGCGCCTACCTGCGCCACCTGTTCAACGCCGGGGAGGTGCTGGGGCTCAGGCTGGTGACGTGCCACAACCTGTACTTCTATCACCAACTGATGCGGCGGATCCGTGAGGCGATCGCCGCGGGGACGTTCGAGCGGTTCAGGCGGGAGTTCATCGAAAGGTACCAACGCGGGGGGGAATCGTGCACGTGACCATCTGTGCAAAGGGGCTGTGGAACGCGGCACGCGGAGCGGGATTCGTCCCCCCGCCCGGCGGCGCGGGGGGCGAGGCGCCCGGCTTCGGCTCGTACCTGCCGATGATCGCGATGCTGGTCGCGATCTTCTACCTGATGATCTTCCGCCCGCAGCAGAAGAAGCAACAGGAGCAGAAGGCGATGCTCGGCTCCCTGAAGAAGGGAGACCAGGTGGTCACCACCGGCGGCATCCACGGGGTCGTGGCGGGGGTCCGGGACGACGTCGTGGTGCTGAAGGTGGCCGACAACGTGAAGATCGAGTTCTCGAAGAGCGCCGTCGCGGCGGTCGTCAAGGCGGAGAAGGCGTCGTCGTGACGGTGACGATCGGGCAGGTCAGGAAGAACGGGGAGGTCAACGCCTACCTGGAGAAGACCGACCGGTGCATGGTGTCGATGGGCTACACCGAGCACGGGGCCCGGCACGCGCGCATCGTCTCGGACGCCGCGCGCGCCATCCTCCTCAAGCTCGGCGTCCCCGCGCGCGAGGCGGAGCTCGCGGCGATCGCCGGCTACCTCCACGACCTCGGCAACCTCGTGAACCGAGAGAACCACGCCCTCACCGGGAGCGCGATGGCCCGCGACATCCTCCAGGCGATGGGGATGCCGGCCGCGGAGGTCGCCGACATCGTCGCGGCCATCGGGCACCACCAGGAGGAGAACGGGGAGCCGATGAGCGGCATCTCCGCCGCGCTCATCCTCGCCGACAAGATCGACGTCCACCGCGGGCGCGTCCGCAAGAGCAACCAGATGGACTTCGACACGCACGACCGCGTGAACCACTCCGCGAAGCGCTCGGTCGTCAAGGTGAGCCGCAAGAGGCGGACGATCCGCTACGACCTGACGATCGACACCCGCCTCTCCAGGGTGATGGACTATTTCGAGATATTCATGTCGCGGATGATCATCGCCCGGAAGGCCGCGGCGTTTCTCGGCTGCAGACTGGAACTGGTGATCAACGGCGCCAAGATGCTTTAATCAGCTGTACGCCGTGAGCTGTACGATATACGCTGAAAGCTTGCGGCGCACATCCAAGCGGCTTGCAGCTTGCGTTGTATGGCGTACAGCGTATAGCGTACAGCTGAAAAGGGAGGATTCATGAATCGCAACCTGAAATGGAGGATCGCCCTCATCTTCGCGGTGCTCCTCGGCTGTTTCTACTACATCTACCCGACCGCGCGCTGGGCGGGGCTTTCGCTTGAAAGGCGGAAGGCGCTGGAGGGCGAATGGGCGCGCCGCGACGCCGAGACCAGCGGCGAGGGGCTCGCCACCCGCGTCTTCTACTCCCTGGAGAAGTGGCTGCGCGGCGACCCGCGCAGGATCCTGAACCTCGGGCTCGACCTGCGCGGCGGGATGCACCTCGTGCTCCAGGTCGAGACGGCGGAACTCACCGACGACGCGAAGCGGGACGCGGTCCCCCGCGCCCTCGAGATCATCCGCAACCGCGTCGACGAGTTCGGCGTCGCCGAGCCGTCGATCTACCCGGAGGGACGGGACCGCATCGTGGTGCAGCTCCCCGGCATCGACGACCCGCGGCGCGCCATCGACCTCATCGGCAAGACCGCCCTGCTCGAGTTCAAGCTGGTGGCCGAGGACGCGCTCACCGAGAGGACGCTCGACGCGATCGACGCGAAGCGGCCGCTCCTCTCCCACCTCGAGGACGACCGCGGCAGGACCTCCGAGGGGGTCGGCTACACCTCCTGGCACGTCCTCGAGGCCAAGGCGGGGCTCGTGGAGGAGATCCTCGCCTCGCCCGAGGCCCGGGAGCTCGTCCCCGACGGGTACGAGTTCCTCCTCGGGAGGGCGCTCCCGTCCCCGCGGACGAAGGACCGGATGCGGGGCGTGCACCTCGTCCGGGAGGAGCCGATCATCAGGGGGCTCTCGCTGAAGAACGCGCAACTGAGCCGGGCCGGCGCGTTCAACCAGCCCGTGGTGACGATGGACTTCGACCGGGAGGGGATGCGCAAGCTCCGGATCGTCTCCGGCGAGGCGGAGAAGCGGTACAAGGATCCGAAGAACCCCGTGGTGACGCGCCTGGGGATCGTGCTCGACGACGTGGTCTACTCCGCGCCGCTGATGATGGTCAAGCTCGACTCGAGCCCGTTCATCGAGGGGCGGTTCAGCGTGGAGGAGGCGAACGATCTCGCCATCGTGCTCAGGGCGGGGTCGCTCCCGGCCCCGGTGAAGATCGCGGAGAACCGGATGGTGGGTCCGAGTCTCGGCCGCGACTCGATCGCGGCGGGGGTGAAGGCCTCGATCTTCGGCCTCGCGCTCGTCGTCCTGTTTATGATGGCCTACTACCTCCGGGCGGGCGTCGTCGCCGACTTCGCCCTGCTCTTCAACGGCCTCCTGATGATCGCCGCCCTGTCGATGTTCCGCGCCACGCTCACCCTCCCCGGTATCGCGGGCATCATCCTCTCGCTAGGGATGGCGGTCGACGCGAACGTCCTCATCTTCGAACGGATCCGCGAGGAGATGGCCATCGGCCGGAAGATACGCGCGGCGATCGAGAACGGCTACGCCAGGGCGTTCGTCACGATCGTCGATTCCAACCTCACCACGCTCGCCGTGGCGCTCATCCTCTACTGGATAGGCACGGGGCCGGTGCGCGGCTTCGCGGTGACGCTGAGCATCGGCATCCTGACCGGCATGTGGACCTCCCTCTTCGTCACCCGCGCGGTCTTCGACTCGATGTGCCTCAGGCCTTCGTTCACGCGCCTCCGGATGCTCCAGGCGATCAAGCTGACGAAGATCGACTTCATCGGGAAACTCCCGTACGCGCTCGCCCTCTCCGTGCTCCTCATCGCGCTCGGCTGCTGGAGCTTCTTCGGGCGCGGATGGAAGAACAACTTCGGCGTCGACTTCAGCGGGGGCGCGCTCCAGCAGTACAGGTTCGAGCGCCCGGTCCGGATGGAGGAGGTCAGGAAAGGGGTGCGCGAGCTCGGCCTCCAGGATTCGATGATCCAGAACGTCGAGGAGGGGCGGGAGCTCATCATCAAGACCGCCTCCGACCGCGGCGCGGAGATGCTCGCCCTCTTCACGGCCATCTTCCCGGACAACCCCGCCACGCTGCTCAGATCGGAGGTCGTCGGGCCGGTGGCCGGAAGGGCGCTCAGGCAGCAGGCGGTGCTGGGCCTGCTGGTCTCGTTCGTCGCGATCGTCATCTACGTCGGCGTGCGGTTCCGAAACGTCCAGTACGGGCTCGCCGGCGTGATCGCCCTCGTGCACGACGTGCTCGTCACGGTCGCCGCCTGCGCCCTCACCGGGAGGCCGTTCGACCTCGGCATCGTGGCGGCGCTGCTCACGATCGTCGGCTACTCGATCAACGACACCATCGTGATCTTCGACCGCATCCGCGAGGATCTGCGCCTGATGAAGAAGACGAGCTTCCGCGAGATCGTCAACCTGAGCATCAACCAGACGCTCTCGCGCACGATGATCACCTCGTTCACCTCCCTGCTGATGGTGACCTGCGTCTTCATCTGGGGAGGCCCGGTCATCCACGACTTCGCCTTCGCCCTGATCGTCGGCATGGTCGCGGGGATCTACTCCACCGTCTATATCGCCGCGCCGATCCTGATCCTCTGGCCCGGCGCGCGGCGGTCGGGGGCCTGAGCCGGTCGTCGCGCCGGCGCCGTTCCCGCCGCCGAGCGAGGCAGCGCCCCGAATGACGGCCGATCCGCGGACGGTCCTCGTCGTCAGCCTCGGGGGCCTCGGGGATTTTCTGACCCGCTGGCCCCTCTGGCAGTCCGTCCGGCGCTCGTTTCCCGGCGCCCGGATCGTCTACCTCGGCGCCCCCCGCCACGCCCGCCTTCTCGCCGCCGCGGGCCTCTGCGACGAGGCGCGGGATTTCGACGCCGCGGACCGCCGGTTGCCGAACAGGGCGGACACGCTGGTCTCCGCGCTCGGGGCGCGCGGGGCGGCGTGGGCGGAGCGGCTGGCGCGGGAGACGGGGGCGGCCCGTCTCGTGTCGATCGAACCGTTCCCCGGGGAGGAGGCGCGCGTGCCGGTGGGGGTGCATGTCGAGCGGCAGATCTCCGCCGCGGGTCTGGCGGCGCCGGATCCGCCGGAATGCCGCATCCCGGAGCCGCTGCGCCGATGGGCGGCCGAACGCCTCGCGGAGCGGGGGCTCGACGGGGCCCGCACGGTCGCCATCCACCGCGGGAGCGGGTCGCCCGCCAAGAACTGGCCGCGGGAGCGGTTCGAGGCCCTCGCGGCCGGGGCGGCCGGGCGCGGCTTCGAGGCGCTGTTCCTCGACGGGGAGGCGGAGGAGGGGCGGTTTTCCGAAACCCCGGGGACCGCCAGGTTCCGCGGCCTCGACCTCGCGGAGGCCGCCTCCCTCCTCGCCGCGTGCCGGGCGTACGTCGGCAACGACAGCGGCGTCTCGCATCTCGCGGCGCTGCTCGGCGTGCCGACGACGGTCATCTTCGGCCCCACCGACCCGGCGGTCTGGGCGCCGCGCGGGAGGCGCGTCACCGTGCTGGCGGGCCGGGCCCCCTGCGCCCCCTGCGGCCGGGAGCGGATGCAGAGGTGCGGAAATCGCCGGTGTCTCGCGGAGATCTCAACGGAAAAGGTTTTGGACGCGCTGGGGCGCGCGGGCCGTGCGGCAACGTCGCGCGAACCCGTCTGACGCCTCGGCGCGGGGGGGCGATGCCGTGCCCGTCGCGTGCCGCTGGATCGTCGCCGCCTGCTACGCCGCCGCCCTCCCGTTCCTGCGCGGGGGCTGGGAGCGGATCCGCGCGCGCGGCGGGGATTCGTTCGCCGCGGCGCTTCCGTTCGCCGCCGCGGCGGCGCTCGCCGCGGCGCTCCTCTGGTACCTCGCGGCGAGGAAACGCGAGACGAGAGTCACCGTCTACCTTCTGCTCGCCGTCCTGTGCGCCGCCGCCCTCGCCCTCTTCCGCTCCTCCCCCGAGCCGATTGCGAGGATCCACATCGCCCAGTACGCCTTGCTCGGTCTCCTCGTCTTCTGGGCCATGGACGGCCCGCGCGAGGGACGGATCTGCTGCCTCGGGGCCTTCCTCGCCGGCTCCGCACTCGGCCTCGCCGACGAGACGCTCCAGGGCGTCCTCCCGTCGCGCATCTACGACCTCCGGGACGTCGCGCTCAACATCCGCTCCGTCCTCCTCGGCCAGGCGGCGATCCTTTTCGTGCTGCGGCCGTGGGAGCGCAACGGGGGCGGGCCCCCGAGGCGGGGAGGGGGCGGGCGACTCGCCCTGCCGGCCTGCGCCTTCTCGCTGGCCGCGCTCCTGTGCCTGGCGAACGTCGCGCTGGTCGAGATGGGGACGCCGACGCGCCCGGGGTGGGAAGGCGCCGTCGCGGGCGGGAGGGACGGGTTTCGGCACTTCGGCCCCGCGGCGGTCGCCGCCAACACGGTCGGCATCGCCGCGGCGGTCGCGATGCTCGGCGCCGCGCGCGGGCCGCTGCGGGGCGCGGCGCGCCTCCTCCGCGCCGCGGCCGTCTGCGGGCTTCTCCCACCGCTGATCCTCCTCGTCGGGGCGCTTCTGGGGCTGCGGTTCCGCTGAACGGTTCCCCGCGCGGGCGGGGCGTTTTCGCTTGCCCCGTCGCGGGCGGGATGCTACCGTGAGGGCTGTTCGCAAGGAGGATCCCCGTGCCTGCACGCATCGCCCTCATCCTCGCTTTCGCGTGGGCCGCGTCTGTCCCGCCGCTTGCCGCCGCCCCGCCCCCCGCGCCCGCCGCGGGGTGCCGCATCGACCTCGACGCGTTTACGGTGGACGGCGTCGGCCTCCGTTCGTCCGCGGCCGAGGTGCGCGCCGCGCTCGGGGCGCCCGAGGAGGAGCAGCGGATCTCCGGCGTCGTCACCGACGCGGAGCGCGAACGCGAACGGGCCTCGACCGACGCCGAGGAGGGGGAGGAGCCGGACGTCCGCGACCCGCAGACGCGGCAGGCGCGGGTCGTCTACGCCTATTTCGCCAAGGGGATACGGGTCGTCTTCCTCGCGGAGACGATGCGCGTCGAATCGATCGACCTGTACATCAAGGCCCTCCCCCCGTACGCCCGCTTCACCGGCTCGTTCGTCCAGCCGTTTTCGGTCGAGGTGCGCGAGGCGGACCTGCTCCGCCCCCTCGCCGGCCGGATCTACAAGGACAGCCCCGTCTCCCTCTCCCTGAAAAAGGACGACGCCGCGCCGAAACGGGAGACGGCGCTCCTCTCCTTCGGCGTCGAGGGGTGGCTCACCCGGGTGACCTTCTCGTGGGAGGAGAATCTCGAGATCGACTTCGACCGGCTCAGCGTGGCGGGGATCGGCCCCGGCGACCCCGTCTCGCGCGTGCTCGAGCGCCTCGGCCCCCCCGACCGCCACGCCGTCCGCGCGAAACAGACGATCGGCAGGTGGGAGCGGGAGGGGCTGCGGATCCACGCCGGGCAGCATGACGGGCGGGTCTGCCGCATCGTCGTCGCCCTCGCCAGGTTCGACGGCGGGGCCGCGCAGGGGTTCCCGCTCGCGCAGCGCAAGGACGCGTACCGCGCCCATCTAAAAGACCGGATCTACCAGGAGTCGAGCGCCCGGATATGCGCCTATCGGGCGGGGGAGCCGCTGAGCCCGCAGAAGCTGATCCTCAACTTCGACGAGAGCGACCGCCTGAAGTCCGTCGTCATCGACGTCGCGCCGAATGTCGCGGTCGACCTCGCCTCGTTCGCCATCGGCGGGATCCGCGTCGGGGACCCGGCGAAGAAGGTGCGGAAGGCCCTCGGCTCGCCGAAGAAATGGCGCAGGGCGGGCAGGCAGGTGATCCTCGGCTACCCGGTCGAGGGGATCCGGGTGCATCTGGAGGACGCGGCGGAGCGCGAGGACGACCGGAAGGCGCCGGAATTTTCCTGGAAGACGCTGGGCGAGGTGAAAAGGGTGGAGGCGCTGCTCGAGACCTCCCCGCGCCTGTACGGGACCCCGTTCTCGTTCGGGTCCCCGGCGGCGGAGTGGGAGAAGGAGGCCTCCGCGATGCGTTTCAGCAAAAAGGGGGAGACGCTCTACCTCAGCCCGGACGGGAAACCGCCCGCGCGCGGCGTGGCCGCGCTGGTCGCGTTCGAGAAGATCGGCTGGCCGCGCGCCGCGATGATCAGGGAGTTCAGCGACGTCCTGATCGACATGAAGAACTTCTCGGTGCACGGGGTCACGCTCGGGACGCACGCCGACGAGGTGCGCAGACTGCTCGGCAAACCGGAGAGGGCCCGCGTGCTGGAGAAGCAGCACCTGGAGGTGCTGCGCTACCTCGGGAAGGGGCTCGTCGTCGTGATCGACCGGATGAACCGGGGGGTCTGCAAGATCACGGTCCATATGGACCGGTTCGAGGGCTCGTTCGCGCAGGACCTCTCCCCGGACTCCAACGCCGACGAGTTCGAGAAGGCGGTCTACGCGCAGATCTACACGCAGGACGAGAAGCGGCTCTGCCTCAGCCGCGACGGGAACCCGCCGGTCTGGGAGGAGGGGATCGTCAACTTCGGCCTCTCCGGCGAGGTGGACACGATCGTCTTCCAGACGCTCGGCATCAAGAAGGAGGGGATTCTCCTTGACATAACCCGCGAGCTCGAATGAGAATGTCTCCGCGCGGGTTCCGTCGCTCGGCATCCGTTCGCGGCGCGGGCGATTCGCAACCGGAGGAGGTCGTCATGGCGGAGGGGTATTGCGTGAAGTGCAAGGCCAAGAGGGAGATGGTCGGCCCTGAGGATGTCACCCTGAAGAACGGCAAGAAGGCGATCAAAGGCAAGTGCCCCGACTGCGGGACGGGGATGTTCAAGATCACCGGCAAGGCCTGAGCCTCGTCGCGAGGACAGGCGGCCTCAAACGGAACAGGCGGAGTGGCCCGTCAGTCCGCTTGTTCCGTTTCCGCCTCTCCCGGGCCGGTCGCGCGCCCGTGCCGAGGGGCGGATGAGGAAAGGCGGATGAGCGAGGAACTCTGTTTCGTCGCGATCAACCCGTACACGATACGCAAGTCGCGCACCGGCGGCGTGATCGGGCGCCTCCTGTCGCGTTCGAGCCTCGAACTCGTGGCCGCCAGGATGTACGCCCCCTCGCGGGAGCTCGTCGAGGAGTACCTCTCGACCATCCCGGCGAGGCGAAACGACCCGGACCGGCAGGTCAGGACACTCATCAGGAACTACGTGCGGCTGAACTACGCCCCCGGGCCGAATGGGAGCCGCCGCCGGGTGATGTTCCTCCTCTTCAAGGGGCCCAACGCCTGCCGCGAGCTCTCCGAGGTCGTGGGACACATCACCAGGAGCAGCCTCTCCGGCGAGTGCATCCGGGACACCTACGGGGACTGCATCTGGAGCGGCCGCGGCACCGTGCGGTACTTCGAGCCCGCCGTCCTCATCGTCCCCGCCGGGGAGGCCCCCGGGCCGTCGCTGCGGATCTGGGGGCGGCACGCGGCGCGCGACGGCGGGCTCCTGACGGACGTCATCCCCTGGCCGAAAGGGGTGCGGCCCGAGGAGACGACGGTGCTCATCAAGCCCGAGATCTTCAGCTCCCGGAGCATCCGGGCGGGCAACATCATCGACATCTTCTCCAAGGCCGACCTGTACATCGTCGCCGCGAAGCTGCTCCGGATGAGCGTGGCCCAGGCCGAGGAGTTCTACGGTCCCGTCCGCGACTCGCTCGCCGAGAAACTGCGGGGGCCGGTCACCGCCCGCGCCCGGCTCGCGCTCGAGAAGGAGTTCGGCTTCACCCTCCCGGAGGGGACCGCGCGCGGCATCGGGGGCCGCCTGAACCGCCTCGTCGCCGAGGACCAGTTCAGGCAGATCGTGCGGTTCATGACCGGGCGTGACGCCGCCTCGACCCCCCCCGCCGAGCGCGACGCGCCCGGGCTCGTGCGGTGCCTCGCCCTCGTCTACCAGGGGGTGGACGCGGTGCGCAAGATCCGCGCGATCATCGGCGCGACGGACCCGAAGAAGGCGGATGTGGCGACGGTGCGGAAGGAGTTCGGGAGGGACATCATGGTGAACGCGGCGCACGCCTCCGACTCCCCCGAGAACGCCCGGCGCGAGATGCGGATCATCGACTTCGAGCGCGACGACGTCGGGCCGGCGATCGAGGAGCACCTCGCCGCGCGTCAAGAGCGGGAGGGGTGACCGGCGATGGCCAGCCGCGGCTTTGCGCGCTCCGTTGAGGCGGTCGAGCCGTCGCACACCCTCGCCATCGACGCCAGGGCGAAGGCGCTGCGCCTGGCGGGGAAGGACGTGGTGGGGTTCGGCGCCGGCGAGCCGGACTTCGACACCCCCGCGCACGTGAAGGAGGCCGCCTGCCGCGCGATCGCCGAGGGCCGGACCAAGTACACCCCGGTCGCCGGCATCCCCGCGCTCAGGGAGGCGGTCGCCCGCAAGCTCGCCGCCGACAACGGCGTCTCCTACCGGCCGGACGAGATCGTCGTCTCCTGCGGGGCGAAGCACGCCCTCTACAACGCCATCCGCGTCCTCCTCAACCCCGGCGACGAGGCCCTCATCCTGTCCCCCCACTGGGTCACCTACCCGGCGCAGGTGATCCTGGCGGGGGGGAACCCGGTCTTCGTCGCCGCCGAGGCCGCAGACGGGTTCCGGATCGATCCGGAGCGGGTCGAGGCCGCGGTGACGCCGCGCACCCGCCTGATCATCGTCAACAGCCCGAACAATCCGACCGGCTGGGTCGCGGAGCGCGACGAACTGGCCGGCCTCGCGGAGATCGCGCTCCGGCACCGCCTCCACCTGATCTCCGACGAGATCTACGAGAAGATCGTCTATCCCCCCGCCGCGCACCTGAGCATCGCCTCCCTGGGGCCCGAGATCAAGGAATGCACGATCGTCGTGAACGGCGTGTCGAAGTCGCACGCGATGACCGGGTGGAGGATCGGGTATCTTGCCGCTTCCCGGAAGATCGCCGCGCTCGCCGAGCGGCTGCAGAGCCACTGCACCTCGAACCCGGACTCGATCGCGCAGGCCGCGGCGGTCGAGGCGCTGGGCGGGGACCGGGGGTTCGTCGAGATGATGTTGCGCAGCTTCCAGGCGCGCCGCGACCTCCTCGTCGGCCGCCTCGCCGCGATGCCGGGCGTGCGCTGCGCGGTGCCGCGCGGCGCCTTCTACGCATTCCCCGACATCTCCTCTTTCGGCGTGGGGTCCGCCGCCCTCGCGGAGGAGCTGCTGGAGAAGGCGCTCGTGGCGGTGGTGCCCGGCGCGGCGTTCGGCGCCGACGCGCACCTGCGCCTCTCCTACGCGACCTCGACGGAGCAGATCGAGAAGGGGATGGACCGGATGGAGCGGTTCCTCCGGTCGCGCTGACGGATTGCAGGCGGCCCCGGGGCGCGCATATCCCCGGCACCGGCGAGCCGTTCGCGGCCGCGCCGGAGATCAGACCCTATGCCCGACAAGATCAGAATCGCCGACGACGGCTCCCTCGCGGTCCCCGACCGCCCGATCATACCCTACATCGAGGGGGACGGGGTGGGGCCCGAGATATGGCGCGCCGCCTCGGCTGTCCTCGACGCGGCGGTGGCGCGCGCCTACGGGGGGGGGCGGCGCATCGCCTGGCGGGAGATCTACGCGGGGGAGAAGGCCGCGGCGCGTTTCGGGGCGGACACGTTCCTCCCCGAGGAGACGATCGCGGCGATCGCGGAGCACGCCGTGGCGATCAAGGGGCCGCTCACGACGCCCGTCGGCGGCGGCTTCCGGTCGCTGAACGTGGCGCTGCGGCAGCGCCTCGACCTGTACGCCTGCGTGCGCCCGGTAAGGTATTTCCCCGGGGTCCCGTCGCCGATGCGGCACCCCGAGCGCCTCGACGTGGTCATCTTCAGGGAGAACACCGAGGACGTCTACGCGGGCATCGAGTGGCCCTCCGGGAGCCCGGAGGCCGAGGCCCTCGCCGGGTTCCTCTCCTCCCGCCTCGGCGCGGCGGTGCGGCCCGGCTCCGCGCTCGGCATCAAGCCGGTCTCGCCGGAGGGGTGCAGGCGGCTCGTGCGCCGCGCCGTGCGCTACGCGGTCGACCGGGGCCGGAAAAGCGTCACGCTGGTCCACAAGGGGAACATCATGAAGTGGACCGAGGGGGCGTTCCGCGAGTGGGGCTACGCCCTCGCGGCGGAGGAGTTCGCCGGGGCGGTCGTCCGCGAGGGGGAGGGGGGGGAGGGGAGCGGAGCGGTGGTGATCAAGGACCGGATCGCCGACTCGATGTTCCAGCAGCTCCTCCTCCGCCCGGAGGAGTACGACGTGATCGCGACGACGAACCTCAACGGCGACTACCTCTCGGACGCCTGCGCGGCGCAGGTGGGCGGGCTGGGGCTGGCGCCCGGCGCGAACATCGGGGACCGGGCCGCGGTCTTCGAGGCGACGCACGGCAGCGCCCCGAAGCACGCGGGGAAGGACCGGGTGAACCCCGGCTCCCTCATCCTCTCGGGGGCGATGCTGCTCGAGCATATCGGCTGGGCCGAGGCGGCGGCGCTCGTCGTCCGGGCGCTCGGTGACACCATCCGCGCGGGCACCGTGACCTACGACCTCGCCCGCCAGATGGAGGGGGCCCGCGAGGTCGGGTGCGGCGCGTTCGCCGCGGCGGTCATGCGGGCGATCGAGCGGTGAATCCGATCCTGCTGCTCGCCCTGGCCGCGGCGCTTGCGATGGACGCGTTCGCCGTCTCGCTGGCGATCTCGCTCCTTCTCGGGAGGCCGTCCGGCGCCCAGACGTTCAGGCTCGCCTTCAGCTTCGGCCTCTTCCAGTTTGCGATGCCCGTGGCCGGCTGGTTCGCCGGGCGCGGGATCCGGGCATACATAGAGGGGGTCGATCACTGGATCGCGTTCGGCCTCCTCCTCTTCATCGGGGGCAGGATGCTCCGCAGCGCCGGCAGGCTCGACCGCGACGGCGGCTGCCCCCCGTGCGACCCGACCTGCGGCGCATCCCTCCTCATCCTCTCCGTGGCGACCAGCGTCGACGCGCTCGCGGCGGGGCTGAGCTTGAGCTTCCTGGGCGTGGAGGTCGCCATCCCCGCCATGGTGATAGGCGCCGTCGCCTTCCTGCTGACGGCGCTGGGGATGCGGATCGGGCCTCTCGCCGGCCGTCTGTTCGGCCGGCGGGCGGAGATCGCCGGGGGGCTCATCCTGATCGCCATCGGCGCCGGGATCCTCGTTGACCATCTGTGCGCCTGAGCGGACGGTGCGGCCCCCCGCCTGCGCCCCATTTCCCTTGAACCGCGCGCATCTTTTCGCTACCGTGGTGCGATGTCGCTTCGCCACGGAGCGGAAGGCGCGGGAATGAAGAAGATCAGGATCGGGCTCATCGGCCTCGGCACCGTCGGCACGGGCTTCGCGAAGGCGCTCGCGCGGAACGGGCCGGTCATCCGGCAGCGGTTCGGGATCGACCTCGACCTCGCGCTCGTGGCCGAGAAGAACCGGCGGGCGGGGAGGGAAGCGCCCATCCCGCCCTCGCGCCGGGTGCGGGATGCGGCGCGGCTCGTCCGGGATCCCGAAATCGACATCGTCGTGGAGCTGATCGGCGGCTGCGGCGCCGCCAAACGCCTCATCGCGGAGGCGTTGCGCCGGGGGAAGCACGTCGTCACCGCCAACAAGGCGCTGCTCGCCGAGCACGGGCGCGAGCTGTTCGGCATCGCGCAGGAACGCGGCGCGGATCTCTACTACGAGGCGAGCGTCTGCGGGGCGATCCCGATCGTCAGGGCGCTCCGGGAGGGGCTCGCCTCGACCCGTGTCGCGTCGATCTTCGGCATCGTCAACGGCACCTGCAACTACATCCTCTCGCGGATGACCGGTTCCGGGATCGACTTCCGCGCGGCGCTCCGCGAGGCGCAGCGCCTCGGCTACGCCGAGGCGGACCCGGCCCTCGACATCGACGGCACCGATTCGGCGCACAAGCTGGCGATCCTGGCCACCCTGGCCAGCGGGAGCTGGGTGCCGCTGGGGGCGGTCTACGTCGAGGGGATACGGCGCATCTCGGCGATCGACATCCGGTTCGCGAAGGAGTTCGGCTACGTCATCAAGCTCCTCGCCATCTACAAGCAGCGGGCCGGGCAGGTGGAGGCGCGCGTCCACCCGACCTTGATCCCCGCGAGCCACCTCCTCTCCTCGGTGGGCGAGGCGTTCAACGCGGTCTGCGTCGAGGGCTGGCCCGCGGGCGAGATCGTGCTCTACGGCCGCGGCGCGGGGCAGGCGCCCACCGCGAGCGCCGTCCTCGGGGACGTCATCGACATCGCGCGCAACATCGGGCGCGGCTGCTGCGGGAGGGTCCCGCCGGTGGCGGCGCGCGTCGGCGCCCCTCGCGTACGGCCGGTCGAGGAGATCGAGACCCAGTACTACCTGCGCTTCTCCGTGGTGGACCGGCCCGGCGTCCTCGCGCGGATCACCGGCATACTCGGCAGGCAGGGGATCAGCATCGCCTCGGTGCTCCAGACGGAGCGCAGGATAGGCGGCGTGGTGCCGGTGGTGCTGATGACGCACCGGTCGCGCGAGGGGAACGTGCGCCGGGCGATCGCGAGGATCGACCGTCTCGCCGATGTCCGCGACAGGACCGTCCTGCTGCGCGTGGAGGAGAAGGTCTAGCCGGGAACGAGAAAGGCGCGAGGCGGAGCACCCGGTTCCCGCACACCTTGTTCCCCGGTTCCCGACCTTGCCATAGAGATGAAATACGCAATCCTCGTGGGCGACGGGATGGCGGACCACCCGGTGCCCGAGATGGGACACCGCACCCCGCTCGAGGTGGCGCGCACCCCCCGGATGGACCTTCTGGCCCGCGGCGGGGCGGGCGGCCTGGCCAGGACCGTGCCGCCCGGGATGGAGCCGGGGAGCGACGTCGCGAATCTTTCGATCCTGGGGGTGGACCCGGCCCGCTGCTACACGGGGCGGGGGCCGCTCGAGGCGGCGAGCATGGGCGTCGAGCTCGCCGACGACGAGTACGCGTTCCGCTGCAACCTGGTGACGGTCGCCGACGACACGATGGTCGACCACAGCGGCGGGAACATCTCGAGCGGCGAGGGGCGCGTGCTGATCGGGCTGATCGCCGAAAAATTCCGGGGCCGCGGCGTCCGCTTCTTCCCCGGCGTCAGTTACCGGAACCTGATGGTCGCGCCCGAACGGCTGCTGTCCGACGGCGAAGGGCCGCTCAGGTGCATGCCGCCGCACGACATCGCGGGGAAGCCGTTCGTTCCGCACCTCCCGTCCGGCAGGGGGAGCCGCCTCCTCCGGGAGCTGATGCAGGCCTCCCGCCTGATCCTCTCGCAGGAGCCGATCAACCGGGTGAAGGTGGACCTCGGCGAGAATCCCGCCAACATGATCTGGCTCTGGGGCGGGGGGACAAAGCCGCGGATCGGGTCGTTCGCCTCGAAACGGGGCGTCCGGGGGGCGGTGATCTCGGCGGTCGATCTCGTCAAGGGGATCGGGAGCTGCCTCGGCCTCGCCGTGGTCGACGTCCCCGGCGCGACCGGGCACTACGACACCGACTACTCCGCCAAGGCGGCGGCCGCCCTCGAGGCCCTGCGGGAGACGGACTTCGTCCTTGTCCACGTCGAGGCCGCGGACGAGGCCGGGCACCACGGCGACCGCTCCGAGAAGGTGCGGGCGATCGAGAACTTCGACCTGAAGGTGGTCGGACCGGTGCTCGAGGGGCTGCAGCGCTCCGGCGAGCCGTTCCGGATCCTGGTGCTGCCCGACCACGCGACCCCGCTCGCGTTGCGGACACACACCGCCGAGCCGGTCCCGTTCTGCCTCTTCGGCCGGGGGATCGCGCCCGACGGGATGGCGGGGTTCAGCGAGAAGGCCGCGCGGGGCGGCTCCCTCATCGTCGAGGAGGGGTGGCGGCTGATGGACGCCCTCCTGGCGGAAGGACCGCCGGGCGAGGCGGAGGGGGTCCGGGGATGGCGCTGATCGTCCAGAAGTACGGCGGCAGCTCGGTCGCCGACCCGGAGAGGATCCGGGATGTCGCGCGGAGGGTGGCGCGCGCGCGGAAGGGGGGGGACAAGGTCGTGGCGGTCGTCTCCGCGATGGGCGACACCACCGACGAGCTGACCGCCCTCGCGCACCGGGTCTCCGCGGCCCCCACCGACCGCGAGATCGACATGCTCCTCTCCACCGGGGAGCAGGTCACCGCGGCGCTGCTCGCGATGGCCCTGCACGACCTCGGCGTCGACGCCGTCTCGCTGACCGGCGGGCAGGTGGGGATCGCCACCGACGGGGCGCACCGGCGGGCGAAGATCATCGGGATCAGCACCGGCAAGATCGCCGAGCACCTCGCCCGGGGCACCGTCGTCGTGGTCGCGGGGTTCCAGGGGGTGGACGAGGATCTCGACATCACCACGCTCGGCCGGGGCGGCTCTGACGCGACCGCGGTGGCCCTCGCGGCGGTCCTCGGCGCGGACGTCTGCCGGATCTACAAGGACGTGGAGGGGGTCTACACGGCGGATCCCCGGATCGTGCCCGCCGCGGGCAAGATCGACCGGATCGGCTACGACGAGATGCTCGAGATGGCGAGTCTCGGCGCCCAGGTGCTCCAGTCGCGCGCCGTGGAGTTCGCCAAGAAGTACGGGATCAAGGTGGAGATCCTGTCGAGTTTCAACGACGCCCCCGGCACGGTGGTCTCGGGGGAGGGGGGGAAGATGGAAGACCTGGTGATACGCGCCGTCACGGTGGACCGCGGCGAGGCGAAGCTGACGATCCGGCGCGTCCCCGACCGCCCCGGCATCGCCGCCTCGATCTTCGGGGCGATGGCGGAGGCGAACGTGAACGTGGACATGATCATCCAGAACGTGAGCGAGGACGGCTACACCGATGTCTCGTTCACCGTGTCGCGCGAAGACTGCGCGCGCGCCGTCCGGGCCCTGGAGCGCACCGCCGCCGGGATCGGCGCCAAGGGGATCACGCGGGACGAGCGGATCGCGAAGGTCTCGGTCGTGGGCGTGGGGATGAAGAGCCACAAGGGGGTCGCCTCGACGATGTTCGGGACGCTCGCGCGGGAGGGGATCAACATCGAGATGATCTCCACGAGCGACATCAAGATCTCCTGCGTGGTGGACGAGGCGGACCTGGAACGGGCGGCGCGCGCGCTGCACGCGGCGTTTGGGCTCGGGGCGGACGGGGAGGCCGGACAAGAGAGATGAAGACCGTCACACTGTACGACACCACGCTGCGCGACGGGTCGCAGGCCGAGGGGATCAGTTTCTCCAGTGCGGACAAGCTCCTCATCGCGCGCAAGCTCGACGAGTTCGGCGTCCACTACATCGAGGGCGGCTGGCCCGGTTCGAACCCGAAGGATATCGACTTCTTCGCACAGATACGCTCCCTGGGCCTGAAGCGGTCGCGCGTCGCCGCCTTCGGGAGCACCCGGCGCGCGAAGACGCCCGTGGCGGAGGATCTGAATGTCATCCGGCTCCGCGAGGCGGAGACGCCGGTGGTCACGATATTCGGCAAGAGCTGGATGCTCCACGTGAAGGAGGTGCTCCGGACCAGCCCCGAGGAGAACCTCGCGATGATCCGCGACACCGTCCGCTACTTCAAGGAGCTGGGCCGGGAGGTCATCTACGACGCCGAGCATTTCTTCGCCGGCTGGCACGCGGACCGCGACTACGCCCTGGCGACGCTTCTCGCCGCCGAGGAGGCGGGCGCCGACACCGTCGTCCTCTGCGACACGAACGGGGGGACGCTCCCCCTGCAGGTCGCCGCGGTCGTCCGGGAGGTCCGGCGGCGGCTGAAGGCCCCGCTCGGGATCCACTCGCACAACGACTCCGGGATGGGGGTCGCGAACGCGATCATCGCCGTGGAGGAGGGGGCGGTCCACGTCCAGGGGACGATCAACGGCTACGGGGAGCGCTGCGGCAACGCCGACCTCACCACCATCATCCCCACCCTCGTTTTGAAGATGGGGATCCCCTGCGTCGACCGGACGCGGCTGCGGTCGCTCGTGGAGCTGTCCCGTTTCGTGGACGAGATCGCCAACATGGCGCCGTGGCCGCGGGCGCCGTACGTCGGGGTCAGCGCCTTCGCGCACAAGGGGGGCGTCCACGCCGACGCGGTGTTGAAGAACCCGTGCGGCTACGAACACGTCGACCCCGCGGCGGTCGGCGGCGCGCGGAGGGTCCTCGTCTCGGAACTGGCGGGCAAGTCGAGCGTCTTCATGAAGGCGCGCGATATGCGCTTGGGGCTCGCCAAGGACGCCCCCGCCATCCGCGGCGTGCTTGAGGTGATCAAGCGCCTCGAGAGCGAGGGGTACGAGTTCGAGGCCGCCGAGGGGTCGTTCAAGCTCCTGATCGAGAAGGCGCTGAAGCGGCACACCGCCTTCTTCGGCCTGGAGGGCTTCCGGGTGAGCGTCGAGAAGCGCGCCGACGGAAGGCTCATCTCCGAGGCGACGATCAAGGTGAAGGTCGGAACGCTGTTCGAGCACACCGCCGCGGAGGGCGACGGGCCGGTCAACGCGCTCGACAACGCGCTGCGGAAGGCGCTGCTCCCGTTCTATCCCGCGATCGCCGACCTCGCCCTGGCCGACTACAAGGTGCGGGTCCTCAACGTGAAGAAGGGGACGGCCGCCAAGGTCCGCGTCCTCATCCAGTCGAAGGACCGCAACGCCGAGTGGGGGACGGTGGGCGTCTCCGATAACATCATCGAGGCGAGTTGGCAGGCCCTCGTGGACGGGGTGGAGTACAAGCTGCTGAAGGACCGGGTGAAGCCCGCCCTGGTCCGGAGGGGCTGAGACGGCGCCATGAAAGAGCTCGCGACGCGCTACGATCCGAAGACGGTCGAGGACCGCTGGTACTCGCGCTGGGAGTCCCGCGGCTACTTCGCCGCCTGCCCGCGCCCGGGGGCGGAGCCGTACGTGATCGTCATCCCCCCCCCCAACATCACCGGCATCCTCACGATGGGGCACGTCCTCAACGCCACGCTCCAGGACATCCTCGTCAGGTGGAAACGGATGGAGGGGCGGGAGGTGCTCTGGCTCCCCGGCACCGACCACGCCGGCATCGCCACGCAGAACGTCGTCGAGAAGGAGCTCGCCAAGGCGGGGACGAAGCGCGGGATGCTCGGGCGCGAGGAGTTCCTGAAACGGGTCTGGGACTGGAAGGAACGCTACGGCGGGACCATCATCCGGCAGCTCAAGAAGCTCGGCTGCTCCTGCGACTGGAGCCGGGAGCGGTTCACGATGGACGACGGGCTCTCGCGCGCCGTGCGCGAGGTCTTCGTGCGCCTCCACGAGAAGGGGCTCGTCTACCGCGGCCGCTACATCATCAACTGGTGCCCGCGCTGCCACACCGCGCTCTCCGACGAGGAGGTCGAGCACGAGGAGCACGACGGGCACCTCTGGCACATACGCTACCCGCTGAAGGACGGGAACGGGCACGTCACGGTGGCGACCACGCGCCCCGAGACGCTGCTCGGGGACACGGCGGTCGCGGTCAACCC
Organism: Chlamydiota bacterium; assembly: GCA_012729785.1. NCBI lineage: Bacteria > Pseudomonadati > Chlamydiota > Chlamydiota bacterium. Next base: position 113,120 of record JAAYCL010000001.1, read on the forward strand.
GTCGGACGCGCGCTACCGCCTCCTCGTCGGGAAGACGCTGGTCGTCCCCTCGGTGCGGCGCGAGATCCCGGTCATCGCGGACGAGTTCGTGGACCCGAAATTCGGCACCGGCGCCGTCAAGGTGACGCCCGCGCACGATCCGAACGACTTCCAGATGGGCCTGCGCCACGACCTCCCCCAGGTGGCGGTCATGGACGGGAACGCGGCGATGACGGAGGAGGCGGGCCCGGAGTACGAGGGGATGGACCGGTTCGAGTGCCGCGAGGCGCTCCTCGACGCCCTCCAAAAGATGAAGCTCCTCGACAAGATCGAGAAACACCGCCACGCCGTGGGGCACTGCTACCGGTGCCGCACGGTGATCGAGCCGTACCTCTCCCCGCAGTGGTTCGTCAAGATGAAGCCGCTGGCCGAACCCGCCCTGCGGGCGGTGCTCGAGGGGAACGTCGCCTTCTGCCCGGAGCGCTGGGTGAAGGTCTACCAGCACTGGATGGAGAATATCCGCGACTGGTGCATTTCGCGCCAGCTCTGGTGGGGGCACCGGATCCCGGTCTGGTACTGCGCCGGATGCGGGGAGACGGTCGTGGCGCGCGAGACCCCCGCCTCCTGCCCGCGCTGCGACGGGACGAACCTGGCGCAGGACGAGGACGTGCTGGATACCTGGTTCTCGTCGTGGCTCTGGCCCTTCTCGACGCTCGGCTGGCCCGACAGGACGGAGGATCTGCGCCGCTTCTACCCGACCTCGACGCTGGTCACGGGGCCGGACATCATCTTCTTCTGGGTCGCCCGGATGATCATGGCGGGGATCGAGTTCACGGGGGAGGTCCCGTTCGGGCGCGTCTTCTTCACCGGGATCATCCGCGACATGCAGGGGCGCAAGATGAGCAAGTCCCTCGGCAACTCCCCCGACCCGCTCGACGTCATCTCGCGGTACGGCGCCGACGCGCTCCGTTTCACCATTGCGCGCCTGAGCCCGGTCGGGCAGGACGTCCACTACGCCGACGAGTCGTGCGAGCTGGGCAGGAACTTCGCCAACAAGATCTGGAACGCCTCCCGGTTCCTGCTGCTGAACCTCGACGGAGACGACGCAACGGGCGGCGACGCGGCCGCCCCGACGATGGACGACCGGTTCATCCTGAGCCGGCTGCACCGCGCCATCCGGGACGTCACCGCCGCGCTGGAGGCGTTCAGGTTCAACGAGGCGGCCGAGCGGCTGTACGACTTCTTCTGGAACGACTACTGCGACCGGTACATCGAGTCGGCGAAGGGGCGCCTCCAGGCGAAGACGGGGCCCGGCGCGCGGCGGGCGCGGGCCGTTCTGCTGCGGTGCCTGGAGACGTTCCTGCGCCTGCTCAGCCCCTTCATGCCGTTCCTGAGCGAGGAGATCTGGCAGATGCTCCCGAACCGGGACGGCGAATCGGTCACCCGCTGCGCCTGGCCCGCGCCCGATCCGTCGCTGATCGACCCCGCCCTCGAGCGACAGGTGGATCTCAGGTTCGAGGCCGTGCGCGCGGTGCGCAACCTCCGCAAGGAGCACGGGGTGGCGGCCGGGACCGCGGTGGAGGTGGTCGTCAAGCCCGCCTCTTCCGACGAGGCGGCGGCGCTGGAGGAGGGGCGGGAGGTCTGCGAGGCGCTGATGCGGGCGCGGGCGATGCGCATCGACCCTCGATTCGCGCCCCCGCGCACGATGCCGGCCGCGCCGCTCTCGTCGGGGACGATCGTCTACGTGGACCTCTCCGAAATCCTCGACCCCGCCGCCGAGCGGAGCCGCATCGCCCGCGAGATCGAGGGGATCGACCGCGAGCTCGCGAAGGTCGACCGGGAGCTCGCCAACGAGGCGTTCGTCGCCAAGGCGCCGCCGAAGGTCGTGGAGATGCGGCGGAACAAGCGGGAGGCGCTCGCCGCCCGCCGCCTGAAGGTCATGAAGGGGCTGGAGACGCCCTGAGCCCGCGGCGCCGCCCCCGCCCCGCGCCCCCGGCGAACGCCGCGAATCCGCCCCGAAGGGGCGCCTGCCGAGGCGCAGGATGCGACAGGAACCGGTCGTCTTCGAGAACGAAGGCCAGAAGCTGTTCGGGACGGTCCACGTCCCGGACCCCCCGCACCTCCCCCCGTTTCCCGCGCTCGTGATGCTGCACGGCTTCACGGGGAACCGGATCGAGGCGCACCAGCTGTTCGTCAAGGCCGCGCGCCGGTTCGCCGCGGCGGGGATCCTCGTCCTCAGGTTCGACTTCCGATGCTGCGGCGAGAGCGAGGGGGAGTTCCGGGACCTGACCGTCCGGGGGGAGATATCGGACGCCGTGAAGGCGCTCGGGCTCGTCCGGGGGAGGGGGGACGTCGACGCCTCCCGCGTCGGCCTGCTCGGGCTGAGCCTCGGGGGCGCCGTCGCCGCCTGCGTCGCCGGGATGCCGACACACGCGCCGCGCTGCCTCGTCCTCTGGGCGGCGGTGGCGGACCTGCCGCGCGCGTTCGGAGGGAAGATCGCGGGGAAGATCGCGCCGGATCCCGGGCAACGCCGCGTGCACGACCATTTCGGGAACGCGTTGAGCCGGGCCCTCCTCGACGAGCTCCGCGGCTTCGCTCCGCTCGCGTCCCTGGGCGGATGGGCCGGGCCGGCGCTCGTCGTCCACGGCGACGCCGACGCGGGCGTCTCCCCCGATGACGCGCTCCTCTACGAGGAGGCGCTCTCGGGGCGGGGGTTCGTTGAACTGCGGATGATCCGCGGCTCCGGCCACACCTTCGCGGGACTGGCGTGGGAACGCGAGGTCATCGAGACCACCGCCCGCTTCCTCGAATCCCGGCTCTGACGCGCGGTGCGCGCCGCGCCGTCGGCCCCGGCGCGCCGCGGACGGGCCGGAAGGAAACGCGGGAGGGGACGGCGTCGCCGCCCCCTCCCGCGTCGAAGGGGGCGCGAAGGCGCCGCTACCTCAGCGTGATCTCCTTCCCCGACTTGATCACGTGGCGCGGGGCCTCGTGGTTCCAGATCGCCTCCCAGACCGCCTCGGCGTTCAAGACGACCAGGTCGGCCCTGTTCCCCTCCTTCAGGCCGAACTCTTCGATCCCGAGCGCGCGCGCCGCGTTGGTCGTGATCAGGTCGTAGAGGATCTCCATATCCTGCGGGGTGCTCATCCACATCAGGTGCGCGGCGAGGAACGCCACCTCGAGCATATTGTTCCTGCCGAACGGGTAGTAGGCGTCCGCGATGTCGTCCTGGCCGAGGGCGACCCCGATCCCGGCGGCGTACAGGTCCCGCACCCGCGCGTGGAGCGGGCCGGTCTGCGGATCGCTCACGATGCCGACCCGCGCCTTCTTCAGGAGCGCCTCGATCTTCCGGTAGTACGGCTCGGGGTAGAGGGCCATCGCGCGCGCGTGCTGCGCCGTGACGCGCCCTTCCCATCCGGTCTCGAGCGTCTTCATGATAAGCATCTCGAGCGTGCGGAGGCCCGGGTCGCCCGCGTCGTCCACCAGCATCGAGACGCCCTTGTCGTACCGCGTGGCGAGGGCGAACATCAGATCCACGTGCCGTCGGGCGTCCGCCTCGGTGTATTCGATCCACGGGATCCCGCCGACGACGTCGGCCCCGAGGTCCATCGCCTGCCGGACGTACTCCTCGGCGCCGGGGTCGCGCACCACGCCGTCCTGCGGGAAGGCCACCACCTGGATCTCGACCCGGTCCTTGAACTCCTCGCGCGCCCGCAGCAGCGCCTTGACCCCCTCGAGTTTGGCCTTGGTGTCGACGTCCGCGAAGGCGCGGATGTGCGTGTTGCCGTGCTTCACCGCCAGCGCAACGGCTTTGCGGACATTTTCGATGATCCACTTCTCGTCGTAGTCGGCCTTCACGCGCGCGGCCTGCTCGATCGCCGTCATCGCCCCGCCCATGGCGCCCGCGGTGTAGGAGGAGAGGGCGTCCATCCCGACCCGCGTGAGCGTGTAGACCTTGTCGAGATGCAGGTGCCCGTTGACGAACGACTCCGTGACGAGCGCCCCGTCCGCGTCGATCTTTCGCTTCGCCTCGCCGCCGATCCTCTGGCCGATCTTGGCGATGCGTCCGCCCGCGATGCCGATATCGAGCGTCGTCCCCTTCGAGAACCTGGTGCGCGCGTTTTTGATCAGCAGATCGAGTTTCACCCGCCCCTCCTTTCCGTCCGATGCGCGAGGCGCCGGGCCCTCGGCGCCCCCGCGCGTGGATAGTATAGGCAAAGGAGGGGGGGCGCGTCCAATATCTAAATCGCCTTCCGCGCCCCGTTTTCGGCGGAGGGTCCTGTGGCGCCGGGGGCCGGAAGATGCTACAGTGTGATCCCCTCCCACGTGCAAGGACGGGGATGCGGAAGGCGGGTATGAAGCTCGATCCGGCGGCGGTGAAGGAACTGGTCAGGCGCGCCCTCGAGGAGGATATCGGGCCCGGCGACATCACGACCGCCGCCCTCGTCCCCCCGGAGGAGGAGGTGAGCGCCGAGATCGTCGCCGGCGAACCGCTTGTCGTCGCGGGCCTGCCGGTGGCGGCGGAGGTCTTCGCGCAGCTCGACGCGCGGGTGGTCTTCGAGCCGCTCCTTGCCGACGGGAGCGCGGTCTCCGCCGGCGCCAGGGTGGCCGTCGTCTCGGGCCCCGCCGCCCCGATCCTCACGGGCGAGCGCACGGCCCTCAACTTCCTCCAGCGCCTTTCCGGCGTCGCCACGCTCACGCGCCGCTTCGTGGAGCGCGCGGAGGGGGGGTCCGCCACGATCCTCGACACGCGCAAGACCACGCCGGGGTTGCGCCACCTCGAGAAGTACGCCGTGGCCGCGGGCGGCGGCGCGAACCACCGGATGGGCCTGCACGACCGGATCCTCGTCAAGGACAACCACCTCTGCATCCTGAAGCGCTACAGCGCCGACGCAGTCGCCCGGGCGGTGGCGCTCGCGAGGGAGAGGAGTCCCGGCGTCCCCGTGGAGGTGGAGGCCGACCGTCTCGAGGAGGCGGAGGCCGCGGCGAAGGCGGGGGCGGACTGCATCCTGCTCGACAACATGACCGCGGGGGAGCTGCGCGAGGCGGTCGAGCTCATCGACGGCCGGGCGGCCGCAGAGGCCTCCGGCGGCGTGACCCTGGAGACGGTCGCGGAGATCGCCCGCACCGGGGTGCAGTTCATCTCCGTCGGCGCGCTCACGCACTCGGCGCGGGCGGTCGACCTCAGCCTCGCGATACTCGCATGACCTCCCGTCCCGGCGACGACAGGGAAGACGCCATCCTCGAGCGCCTGCTTCGCGCCGACGGATACGTCTCGGGCGAGGAGATCGCGCAGCATCTCCGGATCTCCCGCACCGCGGTCTGGAACCATGTCAGCGCCCTGAAACGGATCGGCCTGGAGATCGAATCGCAGCCGCACCTCGGCTACCGGCTCGCGGCGGAGCCCGACCTCCTGCTCCCCGCCGTACTGCGGCACGGCCTCAAGTCGGAGCTGATCGGCCGCGCGATCGTCTATTTCGAACGAACCTCCTCGAGCAACGACGAGGCGGAGCGGCTGGCCCGGGGCGGCGAGCCCGAGGGGACGGTCGTCGTCGCCGAGGAACAGACCGCGGGGAGGGGGAGGGTGGGGCGGGAGTGGCGCTCCCCGAGGCACAGGGGGATCTACCTCTCGCTGATCCTTCGCCCGGCCCTCTCCCCGGCGCGTGTTTCGTTTTTGACGCTCTGCTCGGCGACGGCGGCGCAGCGGGCGATAGAGGCCTGCGCGCCCGGGCTCCAGGCGTCGGTGAAATGGCCCAACGACGTGCTCGTCGGGGGGCGGAAGGTCTGCGGCATCCTGACCGAGCTCGGCACGGAGGCGGACCGGATCAACCACGCCGTCCTCGGCGTCGGGATGAACGTCAACCACGAGCCCGAGGACCTCGAGGGGATCCCGGCGGCGACCTCGCTCCGCATCGAGACCGGCGGGGAACTGTCGCGGCCCGCCCTCGCCCGCGCGTTCCTGGAGGAGTTCGACATCCAGTACGCGCTTCTGCGCGCCGGGCGCCACACCGAGATCATCGGCCGGTGGCTGGACGCGTCGGTCACCGTCGGGCGGCGCATGCGCGTCGTCTCCCTCGCCGGCGGGCGGTGGGAGGGGGTCGCGACCGGGCTGGACGACGACGGCCGCCTGCTTTTGCGCCTGGACAACGGCCTCACCCGCCGCGTCACCGGCGGGGACGTAACGCTGCTCTGAGCGGCGGCGGAAGGGGATCGCGCGCATGGCTGCACGAACGCCTCGATCGGAGCGGTTCCTGATCGCCGACGCGGGGAACACGACCGTCCATTTCGGGATCTGCACCGCGACGCGGCTGCTTTGCCGATTCCGCGTCCCCAGCCGGCCGACGGGGGCGCTGGCCGCCGCGAAAGGCGAACTCGCCGCGGGAATCGCGGCGCACGGCCCGCTCGCCGGGGCGCTCGTCTCCAGCGTGGTCCCGCGCCTGAACGGGACGCTCGCGCGGATCTGCCGGGATGCGGGCGTCGCCGCCGTCTTCCTGACGCACGAGACGCCCTCCGGGATACGGCTCGCCTATCCGAGGCCGTGGGAGATCGGCGCGGACCGGATCGCCAACGCCGTCGCGGCGCGGGAACTCCACGGGGCGCCGGCGATCGTGGTGGACGTCGGCACCGCCCTCACCTTCGACTGCATCTCCGCGCGGGGGGAGTACCTCGGGGGGATCATCGCGCCCGGCCCGCGTCTTTCCTGCGCGGCGCTGGCCGGGCACACCGGCCTCCTCCCGCTCGTGGAACCGGCCGCGCCGCCCGGGGTCATCGGCCGCAGCACCGTGCAGGCGATCCGGTCGGGCGTGGTGCTGGGCACGCGCCTCCTCATCCGCGGACTCGTCAAGGAGCTCCGCCGCCCGCTGGGGGGCCGGCCGGCGCTCATCTTCACCGGCGGCCAGTTCGGCCTGGTCGCGCGCGGGTGGGCGCACCACGGGCTGGTCGAGCCGTTCCTGACGCTGCACGGGCTTCGGATCATCCGCGCCCGGCTCCCCCGCGGCGACGGCCCGGGATGAAGATCGTCGTCGGCATGTCGGGAGGCGTGGACAGCGCCTGCGCCGCCCTGCTGCTCAAGGAGGCGGGGCACGAGGTCGTCGGCGTCGTTCTCGACCTGCTCCCCGACGCCCGGGCGGGCGAGGAGGGGATCGGGGCGGCCCGCGCGGCCGCGGAGCGGATCGGGATCCCCCTGGAGACGATCGACGCGCGAAAACGGTTCCAGGAACGGGTCATCGAGCGCTTCCGGGAGGCGTACGCGTCCGGCCGGACGCCGAACCCGTGCGTCGTCTGCAACGCCGAGGTGAAGTTCGCCGCGCTCATCCGCCGCGCGGACGAGATCGGCGCGGCGGCGGTCGCCACCGGCCACTACGCGCGCATCGCGCACGGCCCCGCCGGCCCTCTGCTTTTACGGGGGGTGGACCCCGCCAGGGACCAGTCCTACTTCCTGTCGCGGCTGGCCAGGCCGCTGCTGCGGCGCCTCTGCTTCCCGCTCGGCGGCCTTCTCAAAGACGAGGTGCGCCGCCTTGCCGCGAAGGGCGGGCTGGACGCCTGTGTCCGCCCGGAGAGCCGGGAGATCTGCTTCGCCGCCGGGGGCGACTACCGCCTCCTCCTGCCGGCCGGGCGCGGGGAGGGCGACATCCTCGACGCCGCGGGGAGGGTCGTCGGGCGCCACCCGGGCATCGGCCATTTCACCATCGGGCAGAGGGCGGGGCGCTACCTGCGGTCCGGGGGGCGCCGCTACGTCCTCTCGATCGACCCGGCGCGCAATGCGATCACCGTGGGGGAGGCCGCGGAACTGCTCACGCCGGGCTTCGCGGCACACCGGCTCAACTGGCTGGCGTTCGACGGTCCGCCGGGCCCGTTCCGCGCCCTCGTGAAGATCCGTTCCGCGCACGCGGGCGCGATGGGGCGGCTGCGCCCCGGGCCGGGCGGGACCGCCGAGGTTCTGTTCGACGAACCGCAGCCGGCGGTGACCCCCGGGCAGGCGGCCGTCTTCTACGACGGGGAGATCGTCCTGGGCGGCGGGTGGATAGAGAAAATGGCAACGGAGTAGACGGCGCCCCGCGGAGCTTCCACAGGACCGGAAAGAGACGAAGGGAAGATCGTTCCGCGGATCGCGGGGATAACGGCGCGCGCCGTCCGCACGACCGGCAGGCGCCGCCCGATTGACGCCGCGGCGGCCCTGTGACATACTGAACCCCATCCCATGAGAATACGATTGGCCTCCTCCGCGCCCCTCGACGCGCCGCGGCCGAGGACGCGGAAGAACGTCAACCCCTCGCGGATCATCGTCTCCACCTTCGCCCTCGCCATCCTTCTCGGGACGGCGCTGCTCTCCCTGCCCGCGGCCGCGGCCGGCGGCGCGGCGCTCTCCTGGCTCGACGCCCTGTTCCTCGCCACCTCGGCGGTCTGCGTGACCGGCATGAGCCTGTTCGACATCGGCGAAACCCTGTCCCCGTTCGGCACCTGCGTGGTGCTGGCCCTGGTGCAGATCGGCGGCCTCGGGATCATGACCCTCTCCTGTTCCTTCCTCCTGCTCCTCGGAAGGCGGCTCTGTTTCCGGGACCAGCTCGTCGTCAAGGAGAGTTTCGACCGGTGCAGGATCTCCAGCCTGCGCGGCCTGATCACGAGCATCGTCCTGACCACGCTGGCGTTCGAGTGCGCGGGGGCGCTCGTCCTCGGCGCGCATTTCAGGCGCGCCTACGACTATGCCCCGCTCCGGGCGATCTCCCACGGCGTCTTCCACAGCGTCTCGGCGTTCTGCAACGCGGGCTTCACCCTCTACCCGACCAGTCTCGAGCGGTTCAATTGCGACTGGGTGGTGCTGGCAACCTGCGGAACGCTCCTGGTCGCGGGCGGCCTCGGCTTCGTCGTGATCCACAACCTGTCCGGCTACCGTTTCTGGAGGAGGGGCCATGCCGCGCGCGGCGTCCTGAGCATGCAGACGCGGACGGTCCTCGCGACGACCGGCGCGCTCGCCGCCCTGATGGCCGCGTGCGTGCTGGGCCTGGAATGGAACTCCGCCCTCGGGGGGTTTTCCGTGCCGGGCAAGCTCCTCAACGCCCTCTTCCACGCCGTGACACCCCGCAGCGCCGGCTTCCACACCGTCTCGATGGAGGCGATGGGATCGCCGACGCTCTTCGTCACGATCATCATGATGTTCATCGGCGCGTCGCCCGGCTCCACCGGGGGAGGGATCAAGACCTGCACGCTCGCGGTGCTGATCGCCGCCTCGATCGCGATACTGCGCGGGAGGGAGGAGGTGCGCCTGATGAAACGCTCGGTGGAGCCCCGGGCCGTCTCGGAGGCGATCTGCGTGACCTTCTTCGCCGCCCTTCTCGTGATCCTGGTCTGCACCCTCCTGCTGATCACCGAGCGCGGCCTCGCCACGGACAGCCCCGAGAAGGGGCACCTGCTCTGCCTCCTCTTCGAGACGGTCTCGGCGTTCGGCATGGCCGGCCTCTCGACCGGGATCACCCCGGCGCTCACCGCGTGGGGGAGGATCCTGCTCGTCCTGACGATGTTCGCGGGGAGGGTGGGGCCGCTCACGCTCGCCCTGATCATCATGCGCCGCGAGCGCCCCCCGGTGATCCACTACCCCGAGGAGAGCATCATGATCGGCTAGTGGCAAACCGGCGCCCGCGATGGTATACTTTTCCCCGTGCGGCGGGTCTCCGCGGGGCGGGCCAGTGAAACAGTTTGCGGTCATCGGGGCGGGGCGTTTCGGGGCGAGCGTGGCGAAGACCCTCAGCGAACAGGGGTGCGACGTCATCCTCATCGACAACAACGCGGAGCGGTTGCGCGCCCTCGACGATCTGGTCACCCAGGCGATCGAGCTCGACGCGACCGACGAGAAGGCGCTCGCCGCCGCGGGGATCGCCGAGGTCGACGCCGTCGTCCTCGCGCTCGGCCGGAGGATGGAGGAGAGCATCCTCATCACGATGCTGCTGAAGGAGATGGGGATCAAGCAGGTCATCGTCAAGGCGACGAGCGAGGCGCACTACAAGATCCTCACCCGGATCGGCGCGGACCGGATCGTATTCCCGGAACGGGAGATGGGGGTCAAGGTCGCCAACAGCCTCATCAACCCGACGATCCTGGACTATATCGAGGTCGCCCCGGGCTACAACATCATCGAGACCAGGCCGCCCGAGGATATCGTCGGAAAATCGCTCGAGGAGTCCAAGGCGCGCTCGCGCTACGGCGTGGATATCATCGCCCTGAAGCGGATGAAGCCCGTCCTCGACGCCGCCGGGGACAGCCGCCTCGAGGAGGAGGTGACCATCGTTCCGCACGCGCACGAGGTCATCAACGAGAACGACACGATCATCGTGATAGGCAGGGAGGACCTGCTCGCGGAGTTCAGGCGCTGAGGGCGCCGGGGAGAGGGGAATGGCGGCGGGGAAGAACAAGGCGCAGTTCTCCGCGAAGATGAGCAGGGCATCGAAGGAGCCCGCCGCGCTGCTCGCGCTGGGGAAAAGCGCCTTCCTGTCGGAGTGCTACGCGGAGGCGGTCGAGGCGTACACCCGGTGCATCGCGCTCGACCCGCGCAACGCCGCCGCCTACTACAACCTCGGGGTCGCCTGGCAGGCGTTGGGGAAGCCCCGCGAGGCCAATCGGGCGTTCGTGAAGGCGCTCGAGATCGATCCGAAGCACAAGGCAGCGCAGCACGCCTTGAATCTCCTTGCCGCCTACTGATGCGACGGCACGCGCGCCCGCGCCGCTCACAGGGAGGGGCACCCCGTGGAAGCGGTCGTCGTCACCCCCCCACGCGCACCACAAGGAGGAGTCCCATGAAGAGGATCCTGTCGGCCGCGGCGGTCGTCCTGCTCTGCGTTGCGGGCGTTTGCCTGGCCCAGACCGCGCACAAGGAGTCGGAGATGGAGAAACGGATCGCCGGGATCTCCGCCGCGCTGGAGACGATCGCGGCCAACCAGGCGAAGCTCGACAAGATCCTCTCCAACCAGGATACGATCATCCAGATGCTGAAGATCCAGCGCTGGCGTTGAGCGTTCGGCATGCCCCCCTATCGCCGGTACGATCTGCGGCTCGACCTCGGGTTCCCGTTCAACGACGGGGTGCGGCGGATTTTGCTGGCGACCGGCGCCTGCTTCCTCCTCCAGAACCTCGTCGGGCCCCGGTTCGACCGCCTCTTCGGCCTCGTCGCCGGCGGGGCGGTCGGGCGGCTGATGCCGTGGCAGTTCGTGACCTACCTGTTCCTCCACGCCGGCGTCCTGCACCTCGTCTTCAACATGTTCGTCCTCTGGACGTTCGGGCGCGACGTCGAGGCGGCGCTGGGCACGAGACGCTTCGTCGCCTTCTACCTCCTCTGCGGGGCGGGCGCGGGCCTGTGCGCCTACGCGTTCTACCCGCCCCCCGCGGTCATCCTGGGCGCCTCCGGGGCCGTCTTCGGGGTGATGACGGCGTTCGCGATGCTCTACCCCGACCGGGTGCTCACGCTCCTCGTCTTCTTCGTGATCCCGGTCCAGATGAAGGCCCGGCAACTGGTCCTTCTCTTCGCGGGGATAGAGCTGCTCTTCGTGGTGGCGAACCCGTACGGGGGGGTCATCGCCCACTTCGCCCATCTCGGCGGGGCGCTGTGCGGCTACCTCGCGATGCGCTGGTACGGCCTGGGGGAGTGGCGCATTCTCGGGGGGCGGCGACGGGGGGGATTCCAGGCGCGCGTCAGCGGGGAGGGGGAGGAGCCGGACGTGGACGAGGTGCTGGACAAGATCGCGCGGCACGGCATCGGCGCGCTCACCGAGAAAGAGCGCGAACTGCTGCGCCGCGCCTCGCGCCGCTGAGCGGGCGCGGCGCGCCATGCGGGCGCCGAAACAAACGGACAGGCGGGGCGGGTCTCGCGGCCCCGGGGGGCGGACAGGGCGCGGGGAGGCACGCAGATGCTCGAGGGGATCCACTGGCTGGGACACGCGGGTTTCAGGATCGACGGGGAGAAGGTCGTCTACATCGACCCGTACCGGATCTCGGGGGGGCCCCCCGCCGACCTGATCCTCATCACGCACGCGCACTACGACCACTGCTCCGCGATCGCCGTCGAGCGGATCCGCGGGGACAAGACGGTCATCGTGACGAACGCCGCGTGCGCGCGCAGGTTCCGGGGCGACGTGCGCGTCGTCGCGCCGGGCCGGTCGATCTCCGTGGAGGGGGTCGGGATCGAGGCGGTGGCGGCCTACAACGTCGGCAAGCCGTTCCACCCGAAGGCGGACGGAGGGCTCGGCTTCGTCGTCTCGACCGGGGGGCGCAGGATCTACCACGCGGGCGATACCGATCTGATCCCCGAGATGGCGATGGTGCGGGCCGACGTCGCCCTTCTCCCCGTGAGCGGAATCTACCTGATGACGGCCGAGGAGGCCGCGGAGGCGGCGCGGCGGATCAGGCCCGCGGCGGCGGTCCCGATGCACTACGGGAGCATCGTCGGCTCGTCGTCGGACGCCGCGCGATTCATGGAGCTGGCGGAAGTCAGGGTCGAGATCCTCGAACGGGAGGGGAGGGGCTGAACGGTGCGCGCGAAGCTCATCTATAACCCCGCCTCCCGCGGCGCGGTCGGCCCCTGGCGCCAGCGGAGGATCGAACGGGCGCTCCTCGCCGGCGGCATCGAGACGGAGGTCTGCACCGCGGTCCGGCCGGGCGACGCCCGCCAGTACGCCGTCTCGGCCCGGGACGGTTCCTGCGGGATGGTGATCTGCGCGGGCGGGGACGGGACGATCAACGAGGTCATCAACGGCATCGCCGGATCGAACCTCCTGCTGGGGATACTCCCGATGGGGACGGGCAACGTGCTGGCCTGGGAGCTCGGCATCCCGCTCGACCCGCTCGGCGCCTGCGCGGTCGTGACCGGCGGGATGGAACGCACGATCGACCTCGGGCGCTCGTCCGGCGGGCACTACTTCTCCTGCATGACCGGGGTCGGGATCGACGCGCAGATCGTGCGCGAGGTCACGCCGGCGGCCAAGGGGCTCCTGGGCAGTCTCGCCTACCTGATCGGGGGGATCGGAACGCTCATCCACCACGGGCTGACCGAGCTCTCCATCGAGATGGACGGGAGGAAGCCGCCGGTGGTGGGCTACGCGACCGTCATCTGCAACGCGGCCCGCTACGGGGGGCGGTTCAGACTCTGCCCGGCCGCCGTCATCGACGACGGCTGGTTCGACGTCTGCATACTCCAGAAGCGCGACAGCCTCGCGCTGCTGCGCTCCGGGATCTCGGTCATCATGAACAACCACCAGCGGATGCAGGGGATATCCTTCACCCGGGCGCGCTCCGTGCTCGTCTCCTCCTCGCAGAAGGTGCTTGTCCAGTCCGACGGCGACATCATCGGCGCGACCCCGATGGGCTTCTCCATCGCCCCGCGGGCGCTCCGGGTGATGGTGCCGCGGGTCGAAGGGCGGGGGGGGGCGGCATGACGCGGGCGCCGGCCGCCTGGATCGCGATCGTCGTTCTCGCCGCCTCGGGCGCCGGGTGCGGGGTGAAGAGCCGGAAGATGGCGGTGCAGGAGGCCGAGGGGCAGGTCGCCGTCGAATGCGCCGTGCGCTTCCACCGGTTTCACACCATACGCGCCCGCGCGGACTGGCTCGCGCGCTCGGGGATGCCGCGGCAGGCGCTCGTGGCCTACGAACAGGCCCTCGGCGCGCTCGACGAGATCGGGCAGATGGACCCGGCGTGGAGCCCGGCCTCGGTCGCCGCCGCGCGGGGGCGCTGCCGCGCGGCGATGGACCGGCTGGCCGAGGAGCTCCGCCGCAGGGATTTGCGGGAGGGGGCCGCGATCGAGCGCTTCATCGCCCGTCGCGCGGCGCTCCCGCAGGCGGGCGCGCCGTTCGCCGAGCTCGGCGACTTCTACATGAACGAGCACGAGTACGACAACGCGATGGCGCAGTACCGCGAGGCGCTGCTGCGGGATCCGGCCAACGTCCCCGTCCAGATCAGCATGGCGCAGATCTACAGCCGGATGGGGGACTTCGAGCGGGCCCGCCAAATCTACGCCGCGATGATCGAGGCCAACCCCGACCTCGCCGTCGCGCACTACAACCTCGGCGGCATCTACTTCCGGATGCAGAAGCCCACCTACGCCCTCAGGGAATACACGCGCGCCCTCGAGCTCGAGCCCGACGCGCCTCACGCCCTGAACGCCCTCGGCGTGGTCTGCAAGCAGCTCAAGCGCTACGACCAGGCCGAGACCCATCTGAAGAACGCCATCCGCGTCGCCCCCGGCTACGCCCCCGCCTACTACAACCTCGGCCTCGTCTTCACCGAAAAGAACAACCCCTCGAACGCGCTCTCCTACTTCCAGCGGGCGATCGAGCTGTTCGGGCCCGAGAGCCCGCGGGGAAGGGAGATCGCCGAGCTCATCCGGACGCGCCGGCGCGCCCCGTGACCGGGGGGATGCCGCGGCGCGCCGGATCCGCCCGCGAGGCGCGGTTCCTCTCCGGAGGGGAAACCGCTTGACCGGCGTTCGCCGCGCGGGGATAATGTGTTCGCGTACGGCGCTTCGCCGGGCGCCTTCCATGCGCCGTCTGACAGGGGGACGACCCGTATGGCACAAGAACTCGTGATGATCCTCGCCGGCGGCAAGGGCGAGCGACTGTACCCGCTCACGCGGGACCGGGCGAAGCCCGCCGTGCCGTTCGGCGGGAGCTACCGCATCATCGACTTCGCCCTCAGCAACTTCATCAACTCCGGCTTCTACCATATCAAGGTCCTCACCCAGTTCAAGTCGGACTCCCTGAACCGGCACCTGGCGAGGGGGTTCCGCCTCTCTCCGGAGCTGGGCCACTACATCGACCCGGTCCCCGCGCAGATGCGCACCGGGGAGAGCTGGTACAAGGGGACCGCCGACGCCATCTACCAGAACCTGAACCTGATCCTGGACGAGGATCCGACGTACGTCTTGATCTTCGGCGCGGACCATATCTATCGGATGGACGTGCGGCAGATGCTGCAGTACCACCGCCAAAAACAGGCCGGCCTCACGGTCGCGGCGATCCCGCGCCCGGTGGAGGAGGCGCGCTCCTTCGGCGTCCTCCAGGTGGACCGAAACGGCAGGGTCATCGAGTTCCAGGAGAAGGTGCCCGACCCGAAGGAGATGCCGGACCGTCCGGGCTGGTGCCTCTGCTCGATGGGGAACTACATATTCAACCGCGATCTCCTCATCCCAACCCTCAAGCGCGACGCCGCGCTCTCCTCCGGCCACGACTTCGGCAAGGATATCATCCCCGCGCTCTTCAAGACGCACCCGGTCTACGCCTACGACTTCAGCACCAACGTCATACCCGGCTGCGAAGAGAGGAAGGGTGGCTACTGGCGCGACGTCGGGACGATCGAGGCCTACTTCGAGGCGAACATGGACCTCATCTCCGTCTGGCCCCAGCTCGACCTGTACAACGCCGACTGGCCGATCCACACCTGCTATGACCTGTACCCGCCCGCGAAGTTCGTCTTCGCGAACACGGCGGAGAAACGCGTGGGGTGCGCGACCGACTCCCTCGTCTCCGAGGGGTGCATCGTCAGCGGCGGCGCCGTGAACCGGAGCATCCTCGGCCCGGGGGTGCGGATCAACAGCTACAGCGAGGTGTCCGAGTCCATCCTGATGAAGGGGGTCATGATCGGGCGCCACGCGCGGGTGCGGCGGGCGATCATCGACAGCGGGATCGAGGTCGCCCCCCACGAAACGATCGGGTTCGACCCCGACGCGGACCGGAAGCGGTTCTTCGTGTCGCCGTCCGGCATCGTGGTCATCCCGAAGCCGCTGCACAGCGAGATCGGCGACTGACGGTTCCCCGGCTTCGCCGGGGAGCGCGAGGAGGCATCCGTGACGGAGGAGGGGAAGCTGAAGATACTGATGGCGTCCTCGGAGGCGGTGCCGTACGCCAAGACGGGAGGGCTCGCGGACGTCGCCGGCGCCCTGCCCAGGGCGCTGCGGGCGCGGGGGCACGACGTGCGGCTGGTGCTTCCGTACTACGGCTGCATCAGGAAGGCGAACCTGCCGGCCTGCGACACGGGGATCTCCGTGCCGGTGACGATCTCCGGCCGCACCGAGACGGCGCGGATCTGGGAAAGCGCCATGGACGACGGGACGCCCGTCTCGCTCATCCGGAAGGACGGCTACTACGACCGCGACGAGCTCTACGGCACCGCCGAGGGCGACTACCACGACAACGCGGAGCGCTTCTGCTTCTTTTCGCGGGCGGTCGTCGCCCTCGCCAAACGGATGGGGATCGCGCCGGATATCGTCCACTGTCACGACTGGCAGACCGGCCTGGTGTGCGCCCTCCTGAAGGTCGTCGAGAGGGCGCACCCCGTCTTCGCGGGGACGGGGGCGGTGTTCACCATCCACAACCTCGCCTACCAGGGCCTCTTCTGGCACTACGACATGCACCTCACGGGGCTCCCGTGGAACGTCTTCACCGCCGAGGGGATCGAGTTCTACGGGAAGATCAACCTCCTCAAGGCGGGGATCGTCTACGCCGACGCGATCACGACGGTGAGCCGGCGCTACAGCGAGGAGATCCAGGGGGCCGAACTCGGCTGCGGGCTCGAGGGGCTCCTCGCGCGCCGGCGCGGCGACCTCCACGGGATCCTCAACGGCGCCGACTACCGCCAGTGGGACCCCGCCTCCGACCCGCATCTCGCCGCCCGCTACACCCCCGACGCCCTCGAGGGGAAGGCGCGGTGCAAGGAGGACCTCCTCCGCCTCTTCGGCTTGAACCTGCCCCCCGGCACCCCGCTGGCCGGGATGGTGGGGCGGATGGCCGACCAGAAGGGGTACGACCTCCTGGCGGCCGCCCTGCCCGGCCTCCTCGACGCCGGCCTCGCCCTGGTGATCCTCGGCAAGGGCGAGGAGAGGTACCACCGGCTCCTCAGGCACCTCGCGAAAGGCTCTTCGGGCCGGCTCGGGGTCAAGATCGCCTTCGACAACGCCCTGGCGCACAAGATCGAGGCGGGGGCGGACTACTACCTGATGCCGTCGCGCTACGAGCCGTGCGGCCTGAACCAGATCTACAGTCTCCGCTACGGCACGGTGCCGATCGTCCGCGCCGTCGGGGGGCTCGACGACACCGTCTCCGCCTACGCCCCCGCGACCGGGGAGGGGAACGGATTCAAGTTCGTCCCGTACACCGCCGGGGCGTTTCTCGGCGCCGTGCGCGAGGCGCTGAAGATTTTCGAGCGCGAACCGCACTGGACGCGGATACGGCGGAACGCGATGGCCTGCGACTTCTCCTGGGACCGATCCGCGCGGGAGTACGAGCGGGTCTACCGCGAGGCGATCCTGCGGGCCCGCGGGGGGGGGCGGGGGAGGGGAGGGGACCGTGCCTGAGCTGCGGAAGGATCCGGTGCTCGGGCGGTGGGTGATCATCTCCACCGACCGGGCGCGCCGGCCGCGGGAGATCAAGGATGGCGCCCCCGCATCCGGCGCGAAAGGGTGCCCGTTCTGCGCGGGGCGCGAGCGGCTCACCCCGCCGGAGACACTCGCCTTCCGACCGCCGGGCGGCCGCGCGAACGGGCCCGGCTGGGAGGTGCGCGTCGTCCCCAACAAGTTCCCCGCCCTGCGCGTGGAGGGGGAGCTCGAGAAGCAGGGGTGCGGCATCTACGACCGGATGAACGGGATCGGCGCCCACGAGGTGATCATCGAGACGCCCGAGCACTCCCGGCGTATGGAGGAGCAGTCCCGCGACTCCGTCGCGAAGGTCTTCGAGGCGTGCAAGCTCCGCATCGCGGACCTCAGCCGGGATATGCGGTTCAAGTATATCCTCGTCTTCAGGAACGAGGGGGTGGATGCCGGCTCCTCGCTCTCGCACCCGCACTCCCAGCTCATCGCCACCTCGGTGACCCCCAAGCGCGTCAAGGAGGAACTGAACGGGGCGCGCGCCTACTTCGACTACAAGGACCGCTGCATCTTCTGCGACATCATCCGGCAGGAGCTCTCGGACCGCGTGCGGATCGTCTACGAGAACGCGCATTTCGTTTCGTTCTGCCCGTTCGCCTCGCGCTTCCCGTTCGAGATCTGGCTCCTCCCGAAGCGGCACCAGGCCGACTACGCGACGATCGCCGCGGACGAGCTCGGCTCCCTCGCGGACGCGATGCTCGTCACGCTGGGCAAGCTCGCCGGGGCGCTGAACCGGCCGCAGTACAACTACGTCCTTCACACCTCCCCCGTGCGCTGGCCGCGCAAGGACTACTGGAAGACGATCGAGTTCGACTACCACTGGCATATCGAGATCATGCCGCGCCTGACGCAGATCGCGGGGTTCGAGTGGGGGACGGGTTTCTACATCAACCCCACCCCCCCCGAGGACGCGGCGGGCTGTCTGCGGGAAGTCGACCATTGACCTCCCCCCCGCGTCTCGATCGAAGGGACCCCTCGGACCCGTGAAACGGATCTCGCTCGCGTTCTTCTGGCACATGCACCAGCCGTACTACCACGACCCGTCCACGGGCCGGAGCGCGATGCCCTGGGTCAGGATGCACGCCATGCGCGGCTACCTCGACCAGATCGCGATCCTCGACCGGCACCCGTCCATCCGCCAGACGTTCAACTACGTCCCGTCCCTGCTCAAGCAGATCGAGCAGTACGCCCGCGGCGAGGTGACCGACGTCTACCTCGAGCACGCCGCGAAGCCGGCCGTCGACCTGACCGCGGAGGAGCGGGAGTTCATCCTCTGGAACTTCTTCATGGCGACCTGGGAGACGATGGTCACGCCGTACCCCCGCTACCGGGAGCTCCTCCGGATGCGCGGGACCGCGGCGACGGAGACGACGATCCCGGCGGCCGCCCGCCGTTTCGACGCGCGGGACTTCCGGGACCTCCAGGTCTGGTTCGACCTCGCCTGGTTCGGCCACCAGGCGTGCGCCCGCTTCCCCGAGCTGAAGGAGATGCGGCGACGGGGCGGAAGCTTCACCGAGGCCGACAAGGCCCGCATCCGGGAGATCCAGACCGAGATACTGAACCTCATCATCCCGCTGCACCGCGCCGCCGAGGCGCGCGGCCAGATCGAGCTCACCAGCAGCCCGTTCTACCACCCGATCCTCCCGCTCCTCTGCGACACCGACATCGCGCGGCGGGCGATGCCGGACGTCCCGCTGCCGGCGCGCTACCGCTGGCCGGAGGACGCCGAGGCGCAGCTCGGCTCCGCCGCGGCCTACCACGAGCGTCTTTTCAAGCGCAAACCCGCGGGGCTCTGGCCGCCCGAGGGGTCGGTCTGCCCCGAGATCGTCCCGCTCGTCGCGCGGCAGGGGTTCCGCTGGATGGCGTCCGACGAGGAGGTGCTCTTCAGGTCGATCCGCAGCAGGGACCGGTTCACGGTGCTCTACCGCCCCTACCGGGTCGAGCACGAGGGCGCCTCCCTGGAGATGGTCTTCCGGGACCGGCGCCTCTCCGATCTGATCGGCTTCAGCTACGCGCACAACGACCCCCGCGCCGCCGCGGCGGATTTCCTCCTCAAGCTCTCGGAGATCGCGCGGATGGTCCCCGGCGACGACGCCCTCGTCAGCGTCATCCTCGACGGGGAGAACCCGTGGCAGAACTACCCGGACGGCGGCGAGGGGTTCTTGCGGCACCTCTACGAGGGGATTGAGAAGAGCGGCTTCGTGGAGAGCGTGCGGATCGGCGACTACCTCGCGTCCCACCCGGCCTCCGAGAAGATCACGCGCCTGCACAGCGGCTCGTGGATCGACAGCAACTTCGGGGTGTGGATAGGGGAGGAGGAGGACAACGACGCCTGGGATTTGCTGGGGAAGGCGCGCGCGGCCTTGCGCCGGCGGGAGGCGTCGGGGAAGGCGCGGGACCTCGCCGCGGCGCGCGAGGAGATCTACGCCGCCGAGGGGAGCGACTGGTTCTGGTGGTACGGGGACCGCTTCACCAGCGACAACGACGCCCTCTTCGATCAGCTCTTCAGGACGCACCTCCGGAACGCCTACGCCCTTCTCGGCGAGGAGCCGCCTGAAGCCCTCGACGCGCCGATCGTCACCCTCGGCAGGGTCACCGTGGCCCAGGAGCCGCGGGCCTTCCTCACCCCGGTCATCGACGGGCGGGAGACCTCCTACTACGAGTGGCTGGACGCGGGGCAGTACCGGCCGGACCGCGCCGGCGGCGCGATGCACCGCTCCGAGGCGTTCATCAAGGCGATCCGGTACGGCTTCGACGAACAGCGCTTCCTCCTCCGGATCGACCCGCTGGAGAAGGAGGGGATCGCGGGCAACGGGGAGTACCGGGTGCATATCCATTTCGTCTCCCCGCGCGAGGTGCGCCTCTCCTTCTCCCTGAGCAACGGGGGGCGGCAGCGGTGCGAGCTCAGCCGCCGCGAGACGCCGCAGCGGTTCGGCAGGAAGACCGCCCGCGGCGAGATCGCCATGGACAGGGTCGTCGAGCTCGCCGTGCCGTTCAAGGATTTGGGCTTCGAGAAGCGCGAAGAGGTGCACTTCTACGTGCAGGTGAAATCGGGGACGCTGGAGGTGGAGCGGCACCCGCGGGGCGGCTATATCGCATTCACGGTCCCCGACGAGGAGTTCGAGATCGCGCGGTGGACGGCGCTGTAGCGCGGCGCCGGCGCGGAGGAGACGGGGCGCGGCACGGCGTGTGCGGAGGGGCCGGCCGGTCTCGCCGCGAGCGGCCGCGGGAAGCATGCGGGGAGTCCCTCCGCCCCAACGTCCAACGGCGAAACGCACGGAGATTATGAACGAGATCCATTTTCTGCTGGCGGTGCACAACCACCAGCCCGCCGGCAACTTCGAGCACGTCTTCTCCGACGGCTGGCGCACCTGCTACGGGCCGTTTTTGGAGATGCTGAAGCGCCACCCCGCCATCCGCTGCACCCTGCACTACACCGGGGCGCTTTTCGAGTGGATCGAGGCCAACCGCCCCGAGGATTTCGCCGTTCTCCGGGAGCTCGCCGCGAGGGGGCAGGTCGAGCTCCTCGGCGGCGGATTCTATGAGCCGATCCTCCCGGCGATCCCGCGCGACGACGCGGAGGGGCAGCTCCGGCTCATGTCGGACTACCTTCGGGAACGGTTCGGCGCCGCGCCGCGCGGGATGTGGCTCGCGGAGCGGGTCTGGGAGCCGCACCTCGCGAGCCTCCTCCGCGACGCGGGCCTCGACTACACCCTCCTCGACGACACGCACTTCGTCTACGCCGGGCTTGATCGCGAGGGGCTGCGCGGCTACTACCTCACGGAGGACCAGGGCCGCACCCTCGCCGTCTTCCCGATCGACAAGGGGCTCCGGTATCTGATCCCGTTCAACGAGCCGTCGGCCGCCATCGACTACCTCCGCCAGCTCGCGGAACGCTCGCCCGGCAGCGCCGTCACGCTGGGCGACGACGGGGAGAAGTTCGGGATGTGGCCGGGCACCTACAAGTGGGTCTACGAGGAGCGGTATCTCGAGCGCCTCTTCGCCCTCCTCGAGGAGAACGCCGGCTGGATCAAGATGCGCACGATGGGGGAGTACCGCGAGCAATTCCCCCCCTCCGGGAGGATCTACCTCCCGACCGCATCCTATGACGAGATGATGGAGTGGGCGCTCCCCGCCGCGGTGCAGGCCGACTTCGAGAAACTCCTCGGCGAGCTCAAGAAGTCCAAGAAACAGGACCGGCTCTCGCGCTATCTCCGGGGCGGATTCTGGCGCAACTTCCTCGTGAAATACCCCGAGAGCGCGCTCCAGAGGGCCAAGACGATCCAGGTGAGCGCCCTCGTCCGGCGCGCCATCCCGGAAGATCTCGAGGCGAAGAAGTCGCTCTGGCGCAGCCAGTGCAACTGCGCCTACTGGCACGGCCTCTTCGGCGGGGTCTACCTGAACTACCTCCGGCACGCCAACTACGCCAACGCGCTCCGCGCCGAGGTCGCCGCGGACAAGGCCGCCCACGGGAAGAGGGGATGGGCGGAGGCGGAACTGGTCGACTGCGACGCGGACGGGAGCGACGAGCTGCTCCTGCGCAGCGCGCCGGTCAACGCGTTCCTGTCGCCGGGATACGGCGGCTCGCTCTTCGAGCTCGACTACAAGGAGAAGTGCTTCAACCTGTCGAACACGATGAGCCGCAGGCCCGAGGCGTACCACGCCGCGATGCTCTCCCGGGCGGCGAAGAAGGGGAAGGCGGCCGACGCCCCCGCCTCCATCCACGACCTCGCCAAGACCGCCCCCCGCGGCGTCCGGGACGCGCTGCACTACGACTGGTACCTGCGGCGCTCGTTCCTCGACCATTTCCTTGGGCCCGGCGCGACCCTGGACTCGTTCAGGCGATGCGAATATCCCGAACAGGGCGGTTTCGTCGACCGGCCGTACGAGATCGCCGGGGTGGAGCGGGGGGAGGGGAGGGTGGCGGCGACGCTCAAACGCTGCGGGGCGTTTCACGCCCCCGCTGGGCGCAGGCAAATCGAGGTGGCGAAGACCTACGCGCTGGACGGGAACGGCCTTCTCTCCGTCGCCTACCGCGTCGCGAACCCGGGCGGGGATCCGCTCGATCTGTGGATGGGCATCGAGTTCAACCTGACGCTCCTCTCGGGAAAGTCCCCCGCCAGGCTCATCGCGTTCGACGGGGCCGCGCCCGCGACGGTGCCGGCGGGGAGCAAAGGGCACGCGCAGGGGGTTTCGCGGTTCGAGCTCGTCAATCGGGAGGACGGATTCGCCGTGTGCGTCTCGTGGGACGCGACGGCGGGTTTCTGGTACTTCCCCGTGGAGACCGTCTCCCAATCCGAGAAGGGGATCGACCTGAACTACCAGGGGTCGTCCCTGATGCCGCACTTCAGGTTCGATCTTCCGCCGGGCGGCGCGAAAAAGCTCTTGTTCAGGGTTGCGATACGTCCCCTCTGATTTCGCCGCGACCGTTCAGTCCCCCGGCCCGGGTTCGACCCCTTTTCCCGGACCGTGGAACGCGTTCGACGCCCCCCCCCCTGATTCCCTCTTCACGCCATTCAAAGGGGTGTCGGCGGCCCTCGCGGGCTCGAGTGCGGGGGGCGAAAACCTCGCGCGTTGTCAGGAATTGCGCCGGTCGCTTCCAGACGGGTTTTGCGGAGGGGAATCGATTCGGGGGAGACGCGTCTTCCCGGACCCGCCGCCGCGGGCCGGAAACCGTGCAATGCCGGCGGGGGAGGGGAGAACGGAGATATCCTGTTCCATCGTTTCGAAAGAAACCGGATTCCCCGCCCTTCCCTTCCCGCGCCGTTCCGGTTGTGCTACTTACGCAACCTTTCGCTGATCTGGTCTATCTTCTTGTGGATGTTCCTCAACTTGATTTCGAGGCACCAGAAGATGATGAGCAGGAATACGACGGTGAAGATGTTAAAATCGACGGAGTACCACTCTTGCATGCGCACACCTCCTGTTGTTGGGTCTCTTCTGCCAATCGTGGAGGTTCATGCTATCACCTCTCAAGCGAAGTGACAACAGAAGAGATCGCGCCGCATCGCGTATCGTGCCGCTATTTCGACCTGAAGGCCCGGACAAGGCCCCTATCCCGCACAAACGTTTTTCGCTTATTTTGTTTGCTGGAATTGTTCGCGAGAATGGGGCCGTTGCGTCTCGCGTTCATGGAGTGGGGGAGAATCGCCGAGATCCTTGAAGCATACTCCCGATGCGAATGCGATTCCGCCGACATCCCCTTCCCTGACCGAGACGGTGGAACTGGACCCCTCTCCGAAGCGCACAGTTGCCCCCAGACGCGCGATCATCCCTTCTCCGTACCCTTTTTGCTCGTTGCATGTTGTGCGCCCGCCTAGAGCGTTAAATCGGTTGAGCGCCTGCCGCGGCATACGAAGAGCACCGCGTGCAGCCATCGCCGAGGCGTCCGCCCGTCAATACAAGCACAGTAATCCACACGGTTATCCACAAGTTGTTCTATTTGGGGCGTAACTATATGTGCCGCAGTATGTTATTTCATTATTCCCCTATCCCCTTACGTTACATAAGATATATTATGGGAAGGAGTGTCCGATTTGAATATAGGCTTCGTATGCTGCAGTATCCGGTGGATTCAAGCTCTATCAGGATTTGCGGGCATCAAGCCAGGATTCTATGAGACGCGCCTTTGCGGGCTTCGGGACGGCCTTCCTGTTCAGCCATCGGTACACCGTGTCGGGCGACACGTGCGCATATTCCGCAAGGGCTCTGATATTGGCGTCGAACCTCCTGTGTATCTTCCAGAATGCGATGAGCCGTTCCGCGGCCTCGCCAGCAGATTGATCGTGTATCCCCGCCATACCATTCAACTCCCTTCAACTCCCTATGGACGACCGCTCATCTGTGCCTTGTCTTGCGGCGTGTCGATCGCCCACGCCGGCGCCCCCGTCCCTCCCGCCAGCCGCGTTATGAGCTGGTTGGCTTGATTATACTCGTACCGCTGTGATGCTGCTCTCGCTCTCGTTCCCTGCCCTGTCCCGCGCCGTCGCCGTCAGCACGTTCTCTCCCGGCTTCCCCTTGTACTTCTTCAGCCGCACCGGGTTCAGGTGCATAAGCAGCATCGGAGTCAGACCTCGACTATTGACTAAGTTGCTTCTGGAGCTTCTCTATCTGCCTCGACAGGCTCCTGTCTTTCGCCAGCCGCTCCCTCATGCGCTCGTGCGTGTGCGCCACCGCGTCTCCGCCGATACCCCCCAGCTCGGCCCCGATCCCCTGAAGCGCCTTACCGCTCATGTTCAGCCGATAACTCAACTCTATCACCACCCGCCGCGCCTTACGGTGCGGTGAACGCACCAGGAGCAGCTCCGTAGGATTTACTCCATACTCCTCTCCCACCACCCGTGCGATTTCCCGCACGGGAACAACCGCCATCAGGGATTTCGCCTGCGGCTGCTCTCTCCTCTGCCACTTCCGCCCGTCGATGAACGTCTTCCTCACCCACTCCGTGAACTGCTGCGTCCCCAACACTGCACCCGCTTTTGCTTCCCCAAGCGGAGCCGTTACCCCTTTTTGCAATCCCGACAGCACGAACTCCCCGTATCGCCTCCTCCCCTCCTTCGTGCCCCCACCCATATACCCCAGCACGTCCCCATACGTCACGAACTCATCCCGCTTCCCCAACCCCATGTACCCTCGCAGGCTGCTCCACCGGTACTCCTTGAGCAGCTTCGCCTTCTCCTCGATCGGCTTCCCCTTGTACTTCTTCAGCCGCACCGGGTTCAGGTGCACATACCGGCTCAACTCCTTTAGGTACTCCTCCGCCTCAACCACCACCGCCTTGAACCGCCCCTGGTACAGATGCCCCGCACGGTGGTGCCGCAGATTGTAGTACGCCGTGTAGGCCGTGTTGAACCGCTGCATGAACCGGCTAAGGTTCGCTTCCTGCGTCCGCAACAAAAAGTGGAAGTGATTGCTCATCAGCACATAGCAATGCACCTCCACCTTGTACTGCTCGATGCTCTCTTTGAGCGCTTCCAGGAACCGCATCCGGTCCTTATCGTCCCTGAATATCTCCCCCCGCTCGTTCCCGCGGCTCGTGATGTGGTACCACGCACCCGGATATTCGATCCTCAATGGCCTGGCCATATCCCCATCATACCACCCCCGCCACTTCAGTCAATAGTCGAGGTCTGATTATATGATAGGCAGCTACCTCCCTGACGCGTTAGCATCGCACTGAGATCGCCCGGTAAGTGGTCTCAGAAAGGAGGTAGCTGGTATGTACTCGATCGGCATCGATCTCCACA
>JAAYCL010000002.1 GCA_012729785.1 Chlamydiota bacterium
AGCGGTTGTACCCTTTTATTTATCCAAGCCCTTCTTGACAATACTAATCTTCGCGGCGCCCCCACCCCTAGGGGTGGGCGGGAGCCAACATCTCTCCGAAAGCCCACACTTTAATCTACATCCCCGGGTCGAGGGCGGGCGGCGGCGATCCTTGACAGAGGCGCCGGATATGCGCTATGGTTGCGTGGAGGATCCGCGGGCGGGAGGACGACGGGATGGCGTTCGACAAGGCGCAGATGCACCTGATCGCGATCGACGAGATCCGGCCGCTGGGGCAGGGCGACCGGGTCTGCGTGGACATGCTGTCGAACTTCGGGGAGGGGCACGGCCTCCTGGTGGGGGCGTACAACCGGGCGCTGTTTCTGGTCCACTGCGAGACCATCCCCAACCAGTTCGTCAACCAGCGCCCGGCGAGGGTCAATGCGGGTCCCGTGTCCATGTACGTCATGTGCGCCAACGGCTCCACCAAGTACCTCAACGAACTCCAGCCGGGCGACGAGCTGCTCACGGTGAACGCGCGCGGCGACGTGTCGTCCAACCGCGTCGCCAGGAGCAAGATCGAGCCGCGGCCGATGCTCCTTGTCCGCGGGACCCACCGCGTGTCGGGCGCCGACCTGTTCCGGCTCCACGACGAATCGGCGGGCTACTTCGACGGCTACCGGACGATCTTCCGCCTCAAGGATGTCGCGACCGGGAATCCGGTCAGCGTTTTCGAGATCGATCGGTACAGGGGCCGGGAGGAGGGGATCCGCGCCGACCTCGACGTGGGCACGATCCTCCAGGACGCCGAGACCATCCCCCTGGTGCGCGAGGACGGGGCGGCGATCTCCGTGAAGAAGCTCCAGGCCGGCGACAGGGTGTGGGCGTATATCCAGAACCCGAAACTGCAGTCGCGGCATTTCGGCATGGCGTACGAAGGATTCTGCCTGGAGCGGTGACGCCCCGGTCCCGCCCGCCCGTCCCCCGCAACGCCCGCCTCGCGGCGGCCTCTCCCTTCCGTTTCCCCCCCATGCCGGGGGCGATTGCGGTTGCCTTCCCGCCCGTCTGCGGCTACAGTAATGGAGAGGCGCCCACCTCCGGAGGTCGAGATGAAGCGGATACTCCTGCTCGTGCTGCTGGCCGGCGCGGCGCGGCGCGCGTGCGCCGGCGATATCCCGTTCAGGGGATTATGTGCCGGGGACGACGCCGTCTACGGGGCGAGGAAGGCCGCGTCGGCGCCCGAGGTCGCCCTCGCGCGCGATGGCGACGAGATGCGCCGCGTCTGGGCGGAGGACGTCACGGGGGCGTACCAGGACGCGCAGGGGCTGCCCGCGGTCGACTGGGATCGCGAATTCGTCGTGGCCGTCTTCCTCGGGGCGCGCCCCGCCGCGGGGCACGGGGTGCAGATCGAGGGGGTGGCGCTGAAGGGGAAGGTGCTGGAGGTCGCGGTGCGGGAGGTCGCCCCGGCCGCCCCCTCTGTTCCGCCGCGTCCCGTGTCGCCGTACGCAATGGCCGCATGCCCCCGCGAACGGATCCCCCTCGCCGGGATCCTGATGCTCCGGATGGTCGAGACCGGCGGACCGGTCATCGCCGAGCGCCCCGCATGGTCGTACCGCCTCATGGACTCATCGCACGACGGCGCCGCGGGCGGAGGGGAGCGGTGAGCGCCGTGCCGCCACGCCCTCTGTTGGCGGTCGTGTGCCTGGCGGCGTCGACCCTCTGCGCGGGCTGCGCCATCGTCTCCGTGGGCAAGATCCCTCGCCAGGAGGGGGTCTATCCGGCGCAGACCGGCCCCGACACGCCGCTGGTGCTCGCCATCCCGGGCCTGCGGATACCCGGGCTCCCGGTCGAGCAGGAGCAGCATTTCGGCTTCCTCGTGAAGATGCTCGCGGCGGAGGGGATCCCCTGCCGCGTCCTCGCCTACGACACCGTCGAGAACCCGCTCATCAGCGGCGCGGCGCTCTTCGCCTCGGACCTGGCGATCGCCTGGACCCGCGTCGGGCCGGCGGTGGTGCGCGAGGTCCAGTACGAGAACGAGCGCAGGGAGTCCCTCGGCCTCCCGCCGCTGCGGCGCCTCGTGCTCTTCGGCTACAGCCAGGGCGCGGTGATCATGGAGCAGATCGCCTGCAGGGTCTTCTTCCAGCTCAAGCGCGACTACGACGCGATGGAGGCCCGCTTCGGCGAGGAGTGGCGGGCGCTCCGGCAGGACCCTGAGTTCCAGTTTCTGATGACCGCCCTCGACGACTTCCTCGTCATACGGAACATCAAGATCCAGCGCCAGCGCGAGTTCCGGCGCGATCCGGAGCTCCGCCAGTTCTACCAGCGCGCGGAGGATAAGCTCCATCGCCGCTTGAACGACTTCATCGCCTACCTCGACGATCCGTCGTCGGCCTACCCCGAGATCGACCGGTTCGAGGAGCCCGGCACGCCCCGGTACCCGAAGCGCTACCGGGAGCTCAGGCTCTGCGCGCACTCCCTCCAGCACTGCTCGCTCGAGGAGCGCGACCGGATACGGAACTTTCTCATCGACTACGCGCAGTACCACGACCTGCTCGCGCTCTCCCCCTCGTTCGTCTCGGCCGCCGGCTCCTTTTTCGGTTCCCCGCGCGCCAACGAGGGCATGCTGCTGTTCAAACTCTTCCCGGTCCTCAGGCTTTTCGCGCGCCGGGAACTGACCCAGATCGCCCAGACGCGGATCGGCACCGTGTACCACCTCCGGAACATGGAGGACCTCGCCCGGTCGAACAGGGACGAACGGTACCCGCTGGATCCCGACAATACCCTCTGTATCGTGGGGGTGAACGGCCCCCACGGCGACGGCATCGTCGACCAGTCGAGCGCGCACCTGAGCGACCACGCGTTCGAGATCGTCAAGGCGCCGCGCCGCCGGGGCGATCCCGCGGCGGTTCTCTGCCGCGACCGCCTCCCCGACCTCACCGTCGTCCCCCTCCGCGTGATGCACTTCCCGGAGAGGGCGCTGGGCGGATGGGGGAGGCGGCGCTTCGGGGCGGCGTACATGGAGGAGGAGAACCCGGCGTTCGACTACCTGCGCAGGTTCCTGCGCGGCGACTGGGACGGTCTGCGCCTCGCGCTCGGCCGCGAGGAGGGGAGCCTCAGGCAGTTCATGCTCACGCTCGCCTTCGAGGGGGAGGCGTGGAAGAGCCCGTCCCCGCGCAGGCGGGGGCAGTCGCGGAACATCCGCGTCGACGGCCGCTACGACAACCCCGCGGATCTGATCTTCACCTGGACCGGGCACTTCACGGCGCCGGGGGAGGAGATGAACCTGGTCGGGCCCGAGACCGCGGAGGGGACGCTCACCATCGAGGCCGCGATGCCGTACGGGGAGCGGCTGCAGGTCCCGTTCACCGTCTATCCCGGCTGCAACAGTTTCGTAAAGATCGTGCACTGAGCCGTTCGGCCTCCCCCCCCGGGCCGGCCCTGTGCTACACTATCCCCGCCGACGACGAAAGGAAACCTCGATGAGGCGAATGCCGGTGCTGCTGCTCATCCTCTGCTGCGCGGGCTGCGTCGTTTCCCGGCGGGCGTTCGACGGCCTGCGCGGGGAGAAGGCGCTGCTCGAGGCGAAGAACGCCGACCTTGTCCGCGAACATGAGAAGCTCGCCGCCGAGAAGGCGGCGGTTGACGCCGAGCTCGCCCGGTGCGGGCGCGAGGCCGCCGCGCACGAGCGGCGCGCGAACGACCTCGGCGAGACGAACCTCGAACTGGGGCGCGAGCTCGAGGGGGAGAGGGCGCGGACGGCCGGGCTCGAGGCGCAGCTTCAAGAACGCGGCGGCTCCCTGGCCGAAGCCGTCGAGAAGGCGCGGTCCCTGGAGCGGAAGCTCGAACAGATCGAGAACGAGCGGGCCGTCGTCCAGCGCCAGTACCAGGCCCTCCTCGAGCGGCACGCCCAGCTCCAGCGCCGGTCCGGGGAGCCGGAACGAAGCGCTCCCCCGACCCCCCCGTCCGCGGAGGGAGGGGCCGGCGCGAAACAGGAAGAGAGCGGGCTGGAGGTCTCCGGCGGCGAATGAGGCGCGGGAAGGGAGCGGCGATGGAGTACCGGGCGTGGTTCGAGTGTATCGCGGGGTGCGGCGAGCGGTACCCGCTCGACGAGATCGTGTTCCAGTGCCGGAGATGCGGCGAGCTGCTCGAGGTGCGCCATGCCATGGACGCCCTGCGGGCGACGCCCGGGGAGGAGTGGAAGAAGCTCTGGGACCGGAGGTACCGCCGCACCGAGTGGCCGTACGGGAGCTCGGTCTGGGGCAAGAAGGAGCTCGTCTGCCCCGCGGTGAGGAACGACCGGATCGTCTCGCTCTACGAGGGGGGGAGCAACCTGTTCCGCGCCGACCGGTACGGCGCGCAGATCGGCGTCGACGAGCTGTGGGTGAAGCTCTGCGGCAACGAGCACACCGGCTCGTTCAAGGATCTCGGGATGACCGTTCTGGTCTCGATGGTCAACCAGATGATTGCCGACGGCAAGAAGATCATCGGCGTCGCCTGCGCCTCGACCGGGGACACCTCCGCCGCGCTCGCCGCCTACTGCGCGGCCGCCGGCATCCAGGCGATCGTCTTCCTCCCGCGCGGCAAGGTCTCCACCGCCCAGCTCATCCAGCCGCTCGCGCACGGGGCGCTCACGTTGTCGCTCGACACCGACTTCGACGGCTGCATGGCGCTCATCCGCGAGCTCTGCGCCCGGGAGAAGATCTACCTCGCGAACTCGATGAACTCGCTCAGGGTCGAGGGGCAGAAGACGGTCGGGATCGAGATCGTGCAGCAGCTCGACTGGGAGGTCCCCGACTGGATCGTGATCCCCGGCGGCAACCTGGGCAACGTGAGCGCCCTCGGCAAGGGGCTCCTCGAGATGCGGGAGCTCGGGATCATCTCCCGGCTCCCCCGCATCGCGTGCGCGCAGGCGGCGCGGGCCAACCCGCTCTACCGTTCGTTCCTGTCGGGCTTCAAGGAGTTCCACCCCGTGAAGGCGGAGAGCACCGCCGCCACCGCCATCCAGATCGGCAACCCGGTGAGCGTCCGGAAGGCGGTCCGCGTCCTCTCCGCCTTCGACGGGGTCGTGGAGGAGGCGACGGAGGACGAGCTCGCGGACGCGAGCGCGCGCGCCGACCGCACCGGGCTCTACACCTGCCCCCACACCGGCGTCGCCCTCGCGGCGCTGGTGAAGCTCGTCCGGCGCGGCGTGGTGCGGCGGAACGACCGCGTCGTCGTGATCTCGACCGCCCACGGGCTGAAGTTCTCCGAGTTCAAGACCCGCTACCACGAGGGGACCCTTCCGGGCGCCCCCCCGCGGCAGGCGAACCTCCCGGTCTCGCTGCCGGCGGAGTACGGGGCGGTCAGGGACGCGGTGCTTGGCGCGGTGGAGAAGGCGCGCGGGCGGGAAACGCTCAGAGGAACCGCAGGAGGCGGGAGAGGCGGTACCGCCGCGTGACCTGCCGCACGTAGCGCCGCGTCGAGGGGTAGCTGATCGCCCGGATGAACTGCCGGGCGTTGCCGGGGGTGCGCGTGGCGGCCAGCCAGCGGTCCACGTTCCGCCCCCCGGCGTTGTAGTGGGCGAGGGCGAACGGCACCGGGTCCCGGAAAGCACGGTAGCGCCGCATCGCCTTCGCGAGGTACCAGCAGCCCACCTCGGTGTTCAGCTCCGGGTCGAGGAGCCCCTTCTTCGGCAGCGCGCTCCATCTGCGCCACGCGGCGTACTCCTTGCCGACCACGGGCATCACCTGCATCAGCCCCCGTTCCCCCTTGGAGCCGCGCGCGTCCGCCCTGAAGTTGCTCTCGCGGCGCACCACCGCCTTCACGAGGAGCGGATCGAGGCCGTGGCGGGCGCTCGCCGCCCTGATGACGCCGTCGTAGACGGCCTCCCGGCGGCGCACGCAGTCGAGCATCACCGCGGAGATGACCGCGAGCATCAAGACGATTAGCACGGGAAGGGAAAAGAGATTTTTTCCGGTCATCGGCGTGTGGTACCATCGTGCCGTATCCGGCGGCGACGCAGGAGCATAGCACAAGACCGGGGAGCCCCGCCACCGCTAAACGCGGCGGCGTTCCCGGGAGGTCGGGCGCGATGAGACTGTCGGCGCGCGAGGCGGCCCTGGCGATCGTGCGTCGCCTGAGGGAGCGGGGGTTCGAGGCGTATTTCGTCGGCGGCTGCGTGCGCGACTGGCTGCTGGGGCGCGAGGGGTACGAGCAGCGCAATCACGACATCGCTACCTCCGCCTCTCCCGACGAGGTCTCCCGGCTCTTCCCCCGCGTCGTCCCGGTCGGCAGGCGGTTCGGCGTGATGCTGGTCCTTCAGGACGGGCACTGCGTGGACGTGGCCACCTTCCGGACGGAGACCGGGTACCGGGACGGGCGGAGGCCGACCGGGGTCCGTTTCTCCTCGAGGCGGGAGGACGTGCGCCGGCGCGACTTCACGATCAACGGCCTGCTCTACGACCCCCTGGAAGACCGGCTGCTGGACTACGTCGGGGGGCGGGCCGACATCCGGGCCCGGACGATCAGGGCGATCGGGGACCCGGCCGTCCGCTTCGCGGAGGACCGGCTCCGGCTGCTGCGCGCGGTCCGCTTCGCCTCGACGCTCGGCTTCTCGATCGAGCCGCGCACGCGCGCGGCGGTGGGGGAGCACGCCCCGGAGATCGGCGTGGTGAGCGGCGAGCGGGTGCGGGACGAGCTCCTGAAGATCCTCATCGGCCCCCGCGCCGGAGAGGGACTCCTCCTCCTCGACGAGACCGGCCTCCTCGGACCGCTCCTCCCCGAGGTGCAGGCGATGAAGGGGGTGCGGCAGCCGCCGCGGTTCCACCCCGAGGGGGACGTCTTCAGGCACACGGTCCGGCTCTTCGAGGAGAAGGACAGGCTCCAGGCGGAGGGGACACTGGAGACGCGCGACGTGCCCGGGGCGGAGGAGACGTGGGACGCCGTGACGGCGTTCGCGGCGCTTCTCCACGACGCCGGGAAACCGGTCACCTTCTCCGTGCGCGACCGGATCCGCTTCGACGGGCACCAGATCGAGGGGGCGCGGATCGCGCGGGCGGTCTGCGACCGCCTGCGATTCCCGTCGCGCGAGCGGGAGATGATCGCCGACTGCGTCGAGAACCATATGGCGTTCCTCGACGTCGCCAGGATGCGCGAGAGCACCCTCAAGCGCCTGATGCGCCGGAGGACCTTCCCCCGCGAGCTCACGCTCCACCGCCTGGACTGCCTGGCGAGCGACGGCAATTTGGATGCGTACGACACGCTCAGGCGGCGGTGCAGGGAGTTCGGGGAGGCGCGGCTCTCCCCGCCGCCGCTCCTCACCGGGCGCGATCTGATGGCGATGGGCTGGCGCGAGGGCCCCGGGATCGGGAGGATCCTCGCCGCGATCGAGGAGGAGCAGCTCATGAACCGCCTCTCCACGCGCGAGGAGGCGCTCGAGTGGCTCCGCGGGGGGGCTTTTCGCTTGCCCTCGGGCCCTTTTGATGCTACAAACGGCGGCGCAACATTCAGGGGGGCCACCATGCACGAGATGATACGCAGGATGCAGGCGCACGAGAAGTTCGCCGAGTTCTTCGTCCCCGTGGACGAGAAGACCGAGTTCAGGGACGCGACCTACTTCCTGCGGGAGGACGGGACGTTCGTCTTCTCCGAGGGGTACTGCCACGAGCCGGAGAAGCCGCTCCTGGAACGCCATCTCGTGTCGCACATCGTCTTCGTCCCCGAGAAGGGGGAGGTGCCCCCGTACGCGAAGAAGAAGATCTTCGGGCAGGCGTACGAGAACCTGACGAAGGGGATCATGAACACCCAGCCCCTCAATATGTTCTACCCGCTCCAGCTCAAGCGGTACCTCGAGATAGACCCGTCGCTCGACGTCCAGAAGCCGCCGTTCGCGCGCTACAAGGCGATGGTGCCGGTGGACTCCCTCGTCGGGCACTTCCCGCACCTGCATTCGATGCAGGCGATCTTCGCCCGCGCCGACGGAGGGGACAAGAGCGCCTCGCGGATCAAGCGCTCGGTGGAGGCGTCGGCCGAGTTCCTGGGGATCGCCCCGGAGCAGTTCGGCATCTCCGGCTCGCTCTCGATCGGGACGTACGAGAATCCGCACGACCTCGACGTGGTGATCTACGCGAGCGTGAAGGAGGTCCGGCGCATCGTCGACTACCTCTACAAGGTCACCGCCGTGAAGGAGGAGCGCAAGGTCTTCGAGTTCGGCAAGTACTGGCCGATCCGCTACTGGGAGTGGGTGGACGGCGAGAAGTTCATGTTCTGCCCGTTCTTCTCGTACCAGAACCTCGACGAGTGCCCGCTTCGGGACTTCACCTGCGAGGTGATCGGCGCGGTGAAGCTCGACGCGCGCGTGGCGGACCACACGTACAACGCCTACAACCCGACGATCCTCGGCCTCGACAAGGTCAAGCTCGACGGGGCCTCGCGGTCCGGCGGGATGCGGCTGATCCTGTACCACGGCGGGGAGCGGGGCGACTACGCCGAGGGCGACCGGATCGCGGGGGAGGCGACGCACGTCCTCGTGCGCACCTTCACCGGGGCGGGGGCGACCCGGCGGCAGTCCGGCGAGTACGAGGCGCTGCTCACCGTCAACATCGGCGACGTCAAGAAGGTCTCCTGACCCCGCCGTATCCGCGCGCGCAGCAGACGGAGCCGCAGGGTCGTTACGGAGGGCGCGGGGAGACAGACGCTCCCCGCCGCCGCGGACCGACGCGGATCCAGCCGGATGGCGGGTGTCGGCGAGGCGTCGTGAAAATCCGCGGCAAGAAACGGGTGCCGTCTCCTCCGTGCCGGCGCGTACCTTTGGAAAGGCCCAGGTGCAACCATGATCTACGGCAAGGACAACCGTGAGCTGATGGAGGGGGTGCGGCGCCACCCGGATTTCAACGATTTCGTCGTCCCGATATCCGCGCTGGACGAGGTGCGCGACGCGACCTTCTTCCTCCGCAACGACGGGCTCCTCGCCTTCTCCGAGGGGTACTGCCACCCGAAGGGGAAGCTCGTCGCCAACATCATCTACATCCCGGACCCCGCCGGCACGAAGAACTTCTTCGGGGCGCGGTACGGGAGCGTCATCAAGCAGTACCTGAAGGAGGGGGAGGCGTGGGTCCCGTTCAAGCGGCAGCTCGAGATCTACCGCAAGATCGACCCGTCCACGCAGGAGGGGAAGCCGATCTTCGCCGAGAACAAGTGCCTCTTCGACCTCGGCGACTTCGTCGGTTTCGTCCCCCCGCGCCGCTCCCTCGCCATCGCGCGGAAGCGGTCGGCGGAGATCGACCGCTCGATCCGGAACGTCGGGGCGCTGATGGGGATCGACCCGGAGATGATCGGCTGCACCGGCTCGATGGCGTTCGGCAACCTCGCCTCCGCGCACGACTTCGACCTGGTCTTCCACGGCACCCTCGCCGAGCTCCGGCGGGCGGTGGCGCGCATCTACGAGATCGTCAAGGACCCGAAACGCGCCGTCTTCGAGATGGGGATGCACTGGGCGATACGGTTCTACGACGACGCGGGGGACATGATCTGCCCGTTCTTCTCCTACACCGACCCGACGGAGATCCCGCTCCCGAGCTTCGAGATGGATCCGCTCGAGCGGGGGATCGAGGCGGTGGGGACGGTCGCGAACGACGACCACACCGGCTTCATGCCGACCTGGCTCCCGCTCGCGGACGCGCGGATCGGCGCGCGGGCGCTCGGGCCGGACGCCGTCCTCGTCATCTACCACGGCGGCAAGCGCGGGGAGTACCGGACGGGCGACCGGGTGAAGGCCCGCGGGACGCTCGTCCGCGTGACCTCGCCGCGGGGGCGGTACGAGGCCGTCCTCGTGACGGACATGGACGACACCGAGAAGCTGTGAGGGGGGATGCGCCATGACGGACGAGATACTCGAGATACTCCAGAAGGACGCGCGGCGGACGCCGGACGAGATCGCCGCGATGCTCGGGAAGAAACCGGCCGCGGTGAAGCGCGAGATCCGGAGGCTCGAACAGGAGGGTGTGATCCTCAAGTACAAGGCGGTGGTGAACCGCGAGCTCCTGAAGAGGCCGTCGCGGGGGGTGCGGGCGCTCATCGAGGTGAAGACCGCGCCGCAGAAGGACGTCGGCTTCGACCGGGTCGCGGAGCGGATCTACCTGTTCCCGGAGGTGCAGGGCTGCATCCTTCTTTCGGGCGGCTACGACCTGCTGCTGACCGTGGAGGGGAGCGACATCCAGTCGGTCGCCAACTTCGTGGCGCAGAAGCTCGCGCCGATGGAGCACGTGCGCGGCACGGTGACGCACTTCCTCCTGAAGAAGTACAAGGAGGACGGCGACATCCTCGTCAAGGGGCAACGGAAGGACCGGCGGCTCGCGGTCACGCCGTAACGCGCCCATCCCCCCAAAGGGTGGAGGGGAAGAGCGCGATGGAAGGGGCGGGCGCAAGGCGGACAAGATGAAGATTCCCATCGCGAAGCGCGTCCGGGAGATGCCCCCGTCCGGTATCCGGCTCTTCTTCGACCTGGTCATCGGGATGGACGACGTCATCTCTCTCGGCGTCGGCGAGCCGGACTTCGACACCCCGTGGCGCATCCGCGAGACCGGCATCTACTCGCTCGAGCAGGGGTTCACCTCCTACACCTCGAACAGGGGGCTGCGCGAACTCCGCGCCGAGATCTCCGACTTCTTGAGGGGGCGGTACGGGCTCCGCTACGACCCGGACGACGAGATCCTCGTCACCGTCGGGGTGAGCGAGGCCGTGGACCTGGCCCTGCGGACGATCCTCGACCGGGGGGACCGGTTCCTCGTCCCCCAGCCGTGCTTCGTATCCTACGCGCCGATGACGAGCCTCGCGGGGGGCGAGGCGGTGCGCATCCCGCTCAGCGAGACGTCGGGGTTCAAGCTCACCCCGGCGCTCTTGCGCCGTCACCTGGGGCGCGACGCGCGGGGGATCATCCTCAACTACCCGTCGAACCCGACCGGCGTCTCCTACCGCAGGGAGGAGCTCGCGGCGCTCGCGGCCGCGATCCGCCGCACGAGGCTCACGGTGCTGAGCGACGAGATCTACGACGAGCTCACCTACGACTTCGAGCACACCCCGTTCCCGCTCCTCCCGGGGATGCGGGAGCGGACAATCTATCTGAACGGTTTCTCCAAGGCGTACGCGATGACCGGCTGGCGGATCGGCTACGCGGCGGGGCCGCGGGGGGTCATCGACGCGATGACCAAGATCCACCAGTACGCGATCATGTGCGCGCCGACGATGGCGCAGGTTGCCGCGTGCGAGGCGTTGCGCAGGGGGGGGAAGGACGTCCGGGAGATGAAGCGCGAGTACGACCGCCGGAGGCGGCTCGTGCACGGGCGGCTCATGCGGATGGGGCTCGACTGCGTGCGGCCCGACGGCGCGTTCTACATCTTCCCCTGCATCCGCTCATCCGGCCTCGACTCGATGGAGTTCTCAAAGCGCCTGCTCAAGGAGGAGAAGGTCGCGGTGGTGCCCGGGACCGCCTTCGGAGAGGTGGGGGAGGGGTTCGTCAGAATCTCCTACGCCGCAAGCTACGAGAACCTGAAGGAGGCGCTCGACCGAATCGAGTGCTTCCTGCGGCGCCTGCGTGCGGACTCGCCGCGGCGCGAAGGATCCGCGGGCGGGAGGTAGGGCGGTCGTATGGACGTGCGGCACGTCTCGGAGCAGAACTGGCACGCGTTCGTCGGGTCGCTCGCGCGCACGATGCGCATCTGCCACCCGGTCGCGCACGAAGACGACTATCGCCTCGCCGCCTGCGGGCCGGGCGGCTGCCCACGGATCGGCTGGAACCGGTACCGCGCGGTGCAGTCCCTGAAGCCGCTTCTCTTCGAGGCGCGCCTCGACGTGGGCGAGGTCCTCGGTGCGGGGGGGGCGCCGGATGCCGGCGGCGCGCCGCAGGCGGTGTTCGGGGCCAAGGCGTGCGATCTCGCCTCGCTGGCCGTGCTCGACTTCGTCTTCGCCGACGAGACGGCGGACCCGTTTTACGCCCGCAACCGGAGACGGACGCTCATCGTCTCCTCGGACTGCACGGCGTTCAAGGAGGTCTGCTTCTGCACGCTCGTCGGGGGGAAGCCGTACCCGGAGAAGGGATTCGACCTCAACCTCTCCCCCGCGGGAGGGGGGTACCTTGTCGAGGCGGGGAGCCCAAAAGGGCGGGCGCTCCTCGACGAAGCGCGGGAGCTCTTCTCCCCCCCCTCCGCCGCGCAGCTCGCGGAGGTCGCCGCGGCGCGGAAACGGCTGACGGCGGCCCTCGAGGAGCAGCAGCGGGCCCGCGGCTACGCGTGGGGCGGCACGTCGAAGGAGCTGATTGAGCGGGTCTTCGAGTCGGGCGTCTGGGCCGAGGAGGCGGAACGCTGCGTCGAGTGCGGCGCGTGCAACTTCGTCTGCCCGACCTGCCACTGTTTTCTCCTCTCCGACCACGGCCGGGAACGGTTCACGCGCCTCCGGAACTGGGACTCGTGCCAGTACAAAGGGTTCGCGCGGGTGGGGGGAGGGGGCAACCCGCGGCCCGAGCTCTATCAGCGGCTCCGCAACCGGTACGAAAAGAAGTTTCATTTCTGCCCGGTCGTGATGGGGGTCTCCGGCTGCACCGGGTGCGGGCGGTGCGTCGAGGCGTGCATCGGACGGATCGACATGCGCGAGGTGATGAAGAAGCTGAGCGGCTGCAGGTAACATTTCACCGCGGAGATCACGGAGAAGACGCGGTTTCTTTTTCGCCGCGGATTTACGCGGATCAACACGGATCAGGATTCTGTTTCTTTCGACAATCCGTGAAGATCCGTGCGATCCGCGGCAACGATACACGGAATTCGCCGCGGGGATAACGTCCCGCCGCAGGGGACACGGAGGAGAAGGGCGTGGGGGCGTGGGGGCGTGGAGGATGCCGAAGCGATGATCCCCGCCGCCTTCGCCGTTCTCCGTGAACTCCTCGTTCTCCGTGGTACAACGTATGCCATGATGAAAAACCCGTATCTCCCCGTCGGGGCGACGATCGAGAAGGCGGTCGCGGAGAGCGCCACGATCAAAAGCTTCCTCCTCGCGCCCGACGAGCCGATGCCGTTCCGCACCGGGCAGTTCGTCGAGCTCACCGTGCCCGGGGTGGGGGAGGCGCCGTTCACCCCCTCCAGCTCCCACTTCGAGCGGGAGCGCCTCGAACTCACCGTGATGCGGGTTGGGACGGTCACCGCCCGCCTGCACGAGATGCGGGAGGGGGAGCGGGTGGGCGTCAGGGGCCCGTACGGGAACGGGTACCCGCTCGAGGAGTTCGAGGGGAAGACGGTCGTCATCTGCGGCGGCGGGGTCGGGCTCGCGCCGCTCCGGTCGCTCCTCCTCACGCTGCGGCACGAGATCGACCGATACGCCCGGGTGCTGTTGCGCTACGGGGCGCGCACGCCCGCCGATATCATCTACCGCGCGGAGGTCGATCGCTGGCGCCGCGACCCGAAGCTCGACGTGGTCCTCACCGTGGACCGGGGCGACGCCTCCT
Source organism: Chlamydiota bacterium (assembly GCA_012729785.1). NCBI lineage: Bacteria > Pseudomonadati > Chlamydiota > Chlamydiota bacterium. The sequence continues at coordinate 13,448 of JAAYCL010000002.1, forward strand.
GGGGAGGGAACGTCGGGCTCGTCACGACGCTGCTGGAGGACCTGGGGGTGGAGCCGGCGCGGGCCGTTGCGGTGGTCTGCGGCCCCCCGATCATGATGAAGTTCACCACCTTCAAGCTGCTCGACGTCGGCTTCGCCCCGCGCGACATCTACCTCTCGATGGAGAAGAACATGAGCTGCGGCCTCGGGAAGTGCGGCCACTGCCGCCTGGGGCCGTTCTACGCATGCAAGGACGGCCCGGTCTTCACGTACGATCAGATCAAGGACCTCCGGGAGATCTGGGACTGAACGGGGCGGCGGCCCGCCGACACGGCGCTGATGATCGTGCGTCGATGGCATCCCTGCGAAAGCAGGAATCCGGTCGCCAGGGGAATATCGGTTGAATCCAGGCTTTCGCCGGGATGACGGTATGAAAGATCCATCCGGGGCCCCGTGAGACACGGTGGGGGAGGGAACAGGCGATGACGCAATGCCCGCGGTGCAACGCGGCGAACGCGACGAAGAGCAAGTTCTGCGCCGAGTGCGGCATGAGCCTGCGCGAGACCGGCGCGGCGGTGCACATGGACCGCGGCTACCTCGCGATCCGGCGCGGCGACGTGGACGAGGCGGTGAAGGAGTACCGCGAGGCGATCCGGATCGACCCGTCGAACTCGCGCGCGCACCGCGAGCTCGCGGCGATCTACTACCACCGGGACATGCTCCCGGAGGCGCTCGAGGAGAACAAGCGGGCGGTGGAGCTCGACCGGGATTTCGGCATCGCCCACTACGAGCTCGGCACCGCCTACTACCGCCTGGGGATGTTCGACGAGGCGATCGCCGCCTACGAGGCGGCGCTCCGTGCGACCCCGTCGCTCTACCTCGCCAACTTCCGCCTCGGGGTCATCTACTACTACCGCGGCCACCTCGAAAAGGCGATCGCGATGTACAAGACGGCGCTCGAGCACAACCCGAACCTGAAGTTCATCCACTACCACCTCGCCATCGCCTACGCGCGGCGGGGGCTGCTCAAGGAGACGATCGAGCAGTTCAAGATCGTGCTCGCCATGGACCCGAAGATGGCCGCCGCCCACTACCATATCGGCTGCGCCTACTACTACAAGGGGGATCTCGACAAGGCGATGGCGCACTTCGAGAAGGCGCTGTCGCTCGACCCGCTCGACGAGCAGTCGGCGAGGAACCTCCGGACGCTGAAGGATTTGCGGGGGAGGTTCTTCTGACCCCGGGGCCGGTCCGCGGCGCGCCGGAACGACGATGAAGAAGCTGATCGTGAATCTCGACATCTGCAGCGCATGCCCGGGGTGCGTGACGGGGTGCAGCTACTACTACCACCCGTCCAACCGCGGGATCGACCGGCTGCGCGAACTCGCCGTCTACGCCCTCGTCTGCCGCCGCTGCGAGCACGGGACCTGCGTCCGCGCATGCCCCGTGGAGGCGCTCGAGAGGGACGCCGAGGGGGCGCTGGAGCGGCACCCGATGCGCTGCGTCGGGTGCGGCTCCTGCGCGCACGCCTGCCCGTTCGGGACGATCTACCCCGAGCTGCTGCCGTACGCGCTCTCGGGGTGCGACCTCTGCTTCGACAGGGCGGGAGGGGAGCCGCCGGTCTGCGTGCGAAGCTGCCCGTACGGAGCGCTCGACTGGCGCGAGGAAAACGACCTCCCCGAGGAATCGGTCCCGCTGCTCGGGGACCGCATCCAGGGCATCTCGCATCACTGGTCGAGGAGGAGGTGCCTGGGCCCGCCGCCGGGCGCCGGGCACCGCGGGGGGGCGGGATGAAGACGCTGTGCATCTACCTGATCTTTCCCGGCTTCGCCGCCACGGCGGTCGCGGGGATGCTGGCGTCGTGGGTCGAGCGGAAGCTGACCGCGCGCATCCAGTGGCGCGTCGGGCCGCCGTGGTACCAGTCGTTCGCGGACATCCTGAAGCTGCTCGCGAAGGAGACGGTCGTCCCGCGCGGCTGCTCCCGGGGGCTCTTCGCCGCGGCCCCGTTCGCGGGGCTGGCGGCGGTGGCGCTGGTCGCGAGCATGCTCGGGGCCTCGTGCCTGGATCCGGCGCGGGGGTTCGTCGGCGACCTGCTCGTCATCGTCTACCTTCTGGTGCTCCCCCCGCTCGCCCTCATCGCGGGCGGGGCGGCGTCCCGCAACACGCTCGCCTCGCTCGGGGCGAGCCGAGAGATGAAGCTCATGATCGCCTACGAGGTCCCGATGACCCTCGCCCTCCTCGTCGCCGTCATCAAGGCGGGCGTCACGATCAACACCGGCGCGATCGTCGCCTTCCAGCGCCTCCACGGGGCGTTCCTCGGGAGTTTCTCCGGCGCCCTGGCCTTCGCGGCGGCGCTCCTCTGCGTGCAGGCGAAGCTCGGCTTCGCCCCGTTCGACATCGCCGAGGCCGAGACGGAGCTGAGCTCCGGCCCGCTCATCGAGTACTCGGGAAGCATGCTCGCGGCGTTCCGGCTCACGAAGATGATGCTCCTCGTCGTGCTCCCCGCCCTCCTGCTCGCCCTCTTCGCGGGCGGGGCGCGGTTTCACGGTTGGGGAATCGTGCGTTCCCTAGTAGAATACGGGGCGGTGCTGCTCCTCGTCACCTTGATCAAGAACACGAACCCGCGCCTCCGCATCGACCAGGCGCTCGCCTTCTTCTGGGGGCCGGTGACGGCGGCGGCGGGGGGGGCGGTGCTGTTGGCGCTCATGGGGTATTGAACAGACCGGTGATCAGATGAACTGGAAACGCTGGGCGCGCGCCAGGTCGCCGTGGGTCTTCCATCTCTCGACCGGGTCGTGCAACAACTGCGACATCGAGATCATCGACTGCCTGACGCCGCGCTACGACGTGGAGCGGTTCGGCATCCTCCTCGTCTGCAGCATCCGGCATGCCGACATCCTCCTCGTCACCGGCTCGATCAACCGGCGCGCGGCGCCCAAGATACGCGAGCTCTACGAGAGCGCGCCGAAACCGTGCCTCGTGGTGGCGTGCGGCACCTGCGCCTGCGGGCAGCACCTGTTCAAGGAGAGCTACCACACGATGGAGCCGCTCGACGCGCACGTGCCGGTGGACGTCTACATCCCCGGCTGCCCTCCGAAGCCGGAGGCGCTGATCAGCGGGATCGTGAAGGCGATCGGGACCCTATGAGCGCGTCGATGGAGAGGATACGCGAGGCGTTCGCGGACCGTTTCTCCCGCTGGGAGGAGCGGCACGGGAAACGCTTCTACGCCGAGCTCGCCGCCGACCGCCTCGTGCCGACGGCCCGCGCCCTCTGCGAGACATGGCGGCTCCGTTTCGTGACCGCGTCGGGGACCGACACGCGGGGGGCGATCGAGCTGCTCTACCATTTCTCGGCGGACGCGGACGGGGCGGTCCTCTCGCTGCGCGTCACCCTGCCGAAGGAGAAGCCCCGGATCGAATCGCTCGCCCCCCGCCTCAAGGCCGCCGAATGGGTCGAGCGGGAGATCGCCGAGATGCTCGGGGTGACGTTCGTCGGCCACCCGGACCCCCGCCGCCTCCTCCTCGCCGACGACTGGCCGGCGGGGGTCCATCCGCTGCGCCGCGACGCGGGGGGGGAGGGGAGATGACCGAGCGGATCATCCCGGTGGGGCCGTACCACCCGCTCCAGGAGGAGCCGGAGTTCTTCAAGCTCCACGTCGAGGGGGAGCGCGTGGTGAAGCTCGACGTGCAGCTCGGCTACAACCACCGCGGCGTCGAGGGGCTCGCGGAGACGAGGTCGTACGACCAGATCCTGTTCCTCGTGGAGAGGATCTGCGGCATCTGCTCGACCAGCCACCCGTTCGCGAGCGTGAACGCGGTCGAGAACCTGATCGGCTGCGAGGTCCCCCCGCGCGCCCGCTACATCCGCAGCGTCGTCGGCGAGCTCGAGCGGATCCATTCGCACCTCCTCTGGCTCGGCCTCGCGGGCCACTTCATCGGCTACAACACGGTGTTCATGTGGGCCTGGAAGACGCGCGAGATCGTCCTCGATCTCCTCGAGCGGATCAGCGGGAACCGCCAGAACTACTCGATGTTCAAGATCGGGGGGGTGCGGCGCGACATCGCCGACGCCGAGATCCCCTCCCTCCTCGCCGCGCTCGACACCCTCCGCCCCGCCCTCGACCTGTTCCGCGGCGCGGTCGTGGACGACCCGGTGATCCACGCCAGGACGAAGGGCGTCGGGGCGCTCACCGCCGACGATATCCGCGCCTACGGGGCGGTGGGGCCCACGGCGAGGGCGTCCGGGGTCGACATCGACGTCAGGAGGGACGACCCGTACGCCGCCTACGGGGAGGTCCGGTGGAAGGTCGTCACCGGGACGCGCGGCGACGTCTACGACAAGCTCCTGGTGCGGATCCTCGAGATGTACGAATCGCGGTCGATCATCGTCCAGTGCCTGAACGGTCTCCCGCCCGGGGAGATCGACGCCCGGGTGAAGGCCGTTCCGGCGGGCGAGGGGATCGGGCGCCACGAGGCCCCGCGGGGGGAGGTCTTCCACTACGTGCGGAGCGACGGGACGAACCGCCCGGCCCGCTACAAGGTGCGCGCGCCGAGTTTCATGAACGTCGCCACGAACGCCCGGGCGGTCGTCGGCCAGACCGTCTCCGACGCCACGATCATCCTGGCCGCGGTGGACCCGTGCTACTGCTGCACCGAGCGGATGGCCGCGGTCGACGCGTCGACCGGGGAGACGCGCTGGGACAGCGACGCCCTGATCCGTCTCTCCCGGGAGAAGACCGCCCGGATCCGGAGAAGGATGGGCATCCGATGAACGCCGCATGGCCGCTCATTCTCCTTCCGTCTTTCGCGGCGGCCGTCTGCCTCGCCTTCAGGCGCCGCCCCGCGTTCTGCGCCGCCTGCGCCGTCGCGGCGCTGGGGGCGGAAGGGGCGCTGGCGGCGCTCCTGTTCGCGCGCGGCGCCGCCCCGTGGGGATGGAACGGCGTTCCGCTCCTCGCCGCCGACGGGCTGTCGCGCCTCGTCTGCCTCGGGATCGCCTGCTTCGGGCTCCTGGCGGGCGTCTACTCGCTCGGCTGGTTTGCCCCGCGGGAGCGGGGGGGGGCGTACTGGTGCCTGCTGCTCCTCACGGAGGCGGCGGGCATGGGCGTGGCCCTCGCCGACCACCTCGTCCTCCTCCTCTGCGCCTGGGGGTTCATGGGCATCACCCTGTACCTCCTCATCGCCGCGGCCGGTCCCGCCGCCGCGGACGCGGCCAAGAAGACGATGCTGATGGTGGGGGGGACGGATGCGTTCATGGTCCTCGGCGTCGCGCTCCTCTCCTTTCATGCGGGGGCGGGGGTGCGTCCCGCCTCCCCGCTCCCCCTCTCGGGGGCGGCTGCGTGGACCGCGTACCTGTGCATCGCCGCGGCCGCCTTCGCGAAGGCGGGGGCGGTCCCGTTCCACACCTGGATCCCCGACTGCGCGGAGCGCGCCCCGGTCCCCGTCACCGCCCTCCTCCCCGCCTCGCTCGACAAGCTCCTCGGGATCTACCTCGTCGCGCGGGCGAGTCTGACCCTGTTCGCCATGAACGCGGGGATGCAGAGGCTCCTGCTCGCCGTGGGCGCGGCGACGATCATCTGCGGCGTGATGATGGCGATGGCGCAGCACGACCTCAAGCGCCTCCTCGGCTACCACGCCGTCTCGCAGGTCGGCTACATGCTGATCGGGATAGGGACCGGGAACGCGGTGGGGATCGCCGGCGGGCTGTTCCACATGCTCAATCACAGCATCTACAAGACCTGCCTCTTCTTCTCCGCCGGCTCCGTGGAGCGGCGGGCGGGCACCGCGGATCTCGACGGCCTCGGCGGCCTCTCCCGGGCGATGCCGGTCACCTTCGCCGCGACCCTCATCGCCAGCCTCTCGATCTCCGGGGTCCCGCCGCTCAACGGGTTCGCGTCGAAGTGGATGGTCTACCAGGGGCTTCTCGAGATGGGGCGGCACGGTGGAAAACTCTGGACGGTCTGGCTGCTCGCGGCGATGTTCGGGAGCGTCCTCACGCTCGCGAGCTTCGTGAAGGTCGTGCAGGCCGTCTTCCTCTCCCCCCCCTCCTCGCCGTCCGCGCGGGGGCGCGGGGCGGTGCGCGAGGCGGGCGCGTCGATGGCGGGGCCCGCGGCGGCGCTCGCGGCGGCGTGCGTCGCCCTGGGCGTGTGGGCGGTGCCGCTCGGCGTCGCGCCGCTGATCAGGCCGGCCGTCGGGGCTGCGGTGTCGTTCCCCGGGTTCTGGAATTCCACGGCCGCGACCGTGCTGCTGGCCGCGGGGCTCCTTCTCGGCCTCCTCGTATGCCTCGCCGGCCGCCTCTCCCGCGCGCGGGAGTGCGCGCCGTTCATCGGGGGCGAGGAGGGCACGCCGGAGATGATCCTCTCGGGCACGGACTTCTACCAGACGATCACCGAGATGCGGGGGCTGCGGGGCATCTACCGTGCCGCGGGCCGGCGGGGATTCGACCTGTACGACCGCGGCCGCGACGCGGTCTTCGCCGCGGCCCGGCTGCTCCAACGGGCGCACGGCGGCTGCCTGCCCGTATACATCGCCTGGTGCCTGGCGGGGCTCGCGGCCGTCGTCTGGGCCCTGGCGCGATAGGGGGGGATCCGCGGTGACGCTCGTCGTGCTGTGCGTGCTGATGCTCGCGGGGGCGCTCGTGGCGACGGAGGAGGAGAGGCCCGGCGCCTCGGCCCTGGCCGCCGGCGCGGCGGGGCTCGCCCTCGCGGGGGCGTTCCTCTCGATGGGCGCCCCGCGGCTCGCCCTCGCGCAGGCGGGCGCGGCGATCGCCATCGCCGCGATCCTCCTGCGCGCGGGGTCCGCGGACGGGGTCCGCGGGACGGCTGCGGGGACGCGGGCGGGGCTCGGCGCGTCGCTGCTGTTCGCCGTCCTCGTTTTCGTCGCCGCCCGGGGCCCCCTCGCCTCGCTGCTCGGCGCCGCGGCGCCCGTCGTCGGGCATCCGTCGGCGGGGCGGCTCGCCGCGGAGAGGATCCTCGATGCGGCCGTGGTGCTCGCGGCGCTGGGGGCGGCGCGGGCGGTCGCGAGGGGACGGCGAAACGGGGGGCGGGAACCGGGGGAGGGGACGCGATGAGCCAGGCGGCGCTTCCGGCGACCCTCGGCCTTCTGCTCTTCTGCGCGGGCGTGTACGCGATGCTCGCGAAGCGGAGCATCTCCAAGACCGCGCTCGGCGTCGTGCTCTGTTCCTACGCGGCGGCCTTCCTCGCGGGGCTGCTCTCCGCGGGAACGCCCGGCGGGGTCGAGGGGGGGATGGCGTGGGCGGGGATCGCCGCGCAGCTCGCCGCCGCCCTCCTGCTCGCCCCCATGGGGGCGGGGCTCCGGCGCCGCTTCGGCACCGACGACCTCGCGAAGATCAGGGGGCTCAAAGGATGAGCGGGGGGGGGGGGATGAACATCCTGCCGCTGCTGCTCGCCGCGCCGTTCGCGGGGGCGTGCGTCTGCGCCGTCTCCGGGAAACGTTTCGCGGCCCTGGTGCGGACGGCGGCGTCCCTCGCCGTCTTCTGGCTCTCCCTCCGCGCGGCGGCGCGCGTTTGCCTCGGCGGCGCCTTCGCCTGGGAGGCGGCGGGGCTCGCCGTCGACGGCCTCTCGGCCCTCCTGCTCGTCACGGTGGGCCTGATCGGCTTCGCGGTGTCGCTCTACACGCACGGCTACCTGGCGCCGTCCGCGCGGGAAGGGGGGTTCTCCGCGCTCTTCCTGCTCATGACGGGGGGGATGGTCGGGACCGTCTGCGCCGCCGACCTCGTCTCGCTCGTCGCCTTCCTCGAGATCGCCTCGCTGGCGAGCTACGCCCTGGTCGCGCACGGAGGGGGGAAAGACGCGCTCGAGGCCGGCTTCAAGTACCTTGCGATCGGCTGCCTCGCCTCGCTCTTCGCCTTCCTCGGGGCCGCCGTGCTCCGCTCCGCCACGGGCGCGGCATCCCTCGCGGACGCCGCCTCCGCCCTCGCCGCCCCGGGCGCCACGCCGGCCCTCCGGCTGGCGGCGGGTCTTCTCATCGCGGGGTTCGGCACGAAGGCCGCCCTCGCCCCGTTCCACGCCTGGCTCCCGGACGCCCACACCTCCGCCCCGGCACCGGTCTCCGCGATGCTCTCGGGGGTCCTGGTCAAGGCCCTGGGCGTCTACGCCCTGCTCAGGCTCTTCCTCGCCGCCCCGGGGCCGGGCGTCGCGGGCGTGCTGGCGACGCTCGCCGCGGTTTCGATCATCGGCGGCGCCCTCCTCGCCGCGGCGCAGCACGACTACAAGCGGCTTCTCGCCTGGTCCTCCGTGAGCCAGGTCGGCTACATCGTCGCCGGGGCCGCCACCGGCACGTCGCTGGGGATGGCGGGGGCGCTCCTGCACCTGTGCGCCCATTCGGCGGCCAAGTCGGCACTCTTCCTCTCGGCGGGGGCGGTCGACAGGGCGGCCGGGACGCGCGACCTGCGCCGGCTCGGCGGGCTCAGGGAGCGGATGCCGGTCACCGCGTCGTCGTCGCTCGCCGCATCGCTGTCGCTGGCCGGCGTGCCGCCGCTCGGCGGCTTCTGGAGCAAGCTGTTGATCCTCCTCGGGTGCGTCGAGGCGGGGCTCGGAGGCCTCGCCTGCGCGGCGGCGCTCGGGAGCCTCCTCACGCTGGGCGCCGTGATGAAGGCGCAGCGCGCCATCTTCTACGGCGAATTGAGACCGCACTGGGACGCGGTGCGTGAGGCGCCGCCGTCGATGCGGGCGCCGATGGTCGCGCTCGCCGTCCTCTCCGCGGCGGCGGGCCTCCTCCTGCTCCCCGGGCCGCCGCGCGCCCTGCTCGCGGGGGCGCGCGACGCCCTGCGCGGCACGCGGCAGGCGGCGCGGTTCGCCGCCGGAGACGCCGCGGAGGCCCGGGCAAAGAACGGGGTCCGGCTACGATGAGGGCGCCGAAACTGAGGGAGCTGCGGGAGGGGATTCGCGCGCTCTTCGGGCGCCGCTGCACGACGCGCTTCCCGGCGGCCGGGACGGAGGTGCCGGAGGGGTTCCGCGGGGTGCCGCGCTTCGACGAAAAGGGGTGCGTCGGCTGCGGGGCGTGCGCCGTCGTCTGCCCGGTGAAGGATATCGAGGTGACCGACTCGTTGCGGGACAGGAAAGGGACGCGGCGGCTCACCATCCACCTGGACGACTGCATCTTCTGTGCGCAGTGCGCGAGGAACTGCATCACCGGGAAGGGGGTGGTGATGACCCCCGACTTCGACCTCTCGACGGACGACCGCGGGAAGATCCGGGAATCGATCGAGAAGGAGCTTGTCCTCTGCGAGCTCTGCGGGGAGGTCGTCGGCGCCCGCGACCATCTGCTCTGGATCGCGCGGCGCGTGGGGCCCGCCGCATACACCAATCCCACCCTGATGCTTCCCATGCTCGACGCCCTCGCCCCAACGGAGGAACCGCCCCCTGGCGGGCGGGATGGGACCCTCCGGGGGGACCGGATGCGGGTGCTCTGCCCGCGCTGCAGGAGGAGCTCCACCGTTGAGTTCTCCATGGAGGGATGAGATCAGGCGCGGCCTGTGCGGAGACGGGCCGGCGCGCGGCGTCCTGCTCGGGGTGGGGAACCGGCTGCGGGGCGACGACGGGGCGGGGAGCCTCCTCGCGGCGCGGCTCGCGGCCCGGGGGATAGACCGGGCGTTCGACGGCGGCACAACCCCGGAGAACTACTGCGAGCTCGTCGCCGCCCTTTCCCCCCGGACGGTCTTCATCGCCGACGCCGCCTGTTTCGGCGGGCGGGAAGGAGAGGTGCGCCTCCTCGACCCGCGCTCCCTCGGGGCGGGGGCCTTCTCGACGCACGGGATTTCGCTCCGTCCGCTCGCGGCGTACCTCGAGGAGCGGTGCGGCTGCCGCGTCGTGGTCGTGGGGATCCAGCCGGCCGCCGCGCGGGACGGGGAGGGGGTCAGCCCCGCCGTCACGGGCGCCGTCGCCGAGCTCGAGGACTGTTTCGCCGGTCTCCTGGGCGGCGGCGCACCGGGGGGGGCGCCCGCATGAGATGCCGCGTCCGGATCCTCCTCTCCGCGCCGGCGGTTGTTCTGGCGGCCGTCTGCGTCCTGGCGGCCGAATCCGGCGCGCAGCCGCTCGACCGGAAGGCGATCGGCGCGCGGCGGGACGCGATGATCGACTGGGCGATCCGCAACGGGGTGGTGCTCAAGGGGATGACCAAGACGGAGGTCCACAGGGTCTACGGGTTCCCGGACAAGAAGTTCAACACCGCGACGGCCGGGGGGCGCGTTGAGAAGTGGACCTACTACCACCCGCGCCGCCGGAGCGTCTTCCCGTTCACGCGGAGCCCGTTCGCCTCGCGCTACCGGTTCCTCTACTTCAAGGACGACGTCCTCGTCGACTTCGCGCACTGACGGGGACGCTCTCTGCGGCACGCCGACTTCCGCCCCTTGTGGAGCGACCGTCTTCCGTGGACGGCGGCCGTGCCGCATCGCGGCGAAGGCGGTCATGCGTGCGCCGCGGCCCATTCCGGATGAACCCGGCGCAAGGAGTGTCCCCCGCCGTTCAGCGGAGGAGAGGCGCGGCGCCGTTGTCGACGAGGGCCGCGGCGAGGCGCGCGCCCAGCCCGTCCGGATCGGCCGCCCCGCCCTCGGCCTCGCCGCGCACCGCCTCCCCGCCGTCCGGAGAGAGGACGCAGGCCCGGAGGAGGAGCGTCTCGGGCTCTTCGCCGGGCCCGGCGAAGGCCCCGACGGGCATGGCGCACCCCCCGCCGAGCGCCGCGAGGAGCGCCCGTTCGGCGCGCGCGGCGGCGTGCGAGGCCGGGTGGTCGAGCGCCGCGGCGATGCGGCGCGCGTCGTCGTCGCCTGTGCGCACCTCGAGGCCGAGGCAGCCCTGCCCGGGCGCCGGGAGGAAGGCGGGCGGGACGAGGCGCTGGAACGCCACCCCGCCGACGCCGAGGCGCGCGAGACCCGCCGCCGCGAGGACCAACGCGTCGCACCTGCCCTCGCGCATCTTCCGGAGCCGCGTGTCGACGTTGCCGTGGAGCGGGACGACGCGGAGGTCGGGCCGGGCGTTGAGGAGCATCGCGGCGCGGCGCGGGCTCGAGGTGCCGACGCGGGCGCCGGGGGCGAGGCGGTGCAGTTCCTCGCCCTCGTCGGAGACGAGGACGTCGTACGGGTCGAGGCGCCGCGGCACGGAGACGACGGCGAGCCCCTCCGGCTGCTCCACGGGGAGGTCCTTGAGGCTGTGGACGGCGATGTCGCACCCGCCCCGGCGCAGCTCCTTCTCGATCTCCTTCACGAAGAGCCCTTTCGTCCCGGGGCCGTGAACCGGCGGGGCGGGGAGCCCGTCGCCCGCCGTGCGGATCGGCCTGACCAGGAACTCCCGCTCCGGCCACGCCGTCCGCAGGGCGGCCACGACCTCCCGCGCCTGCGCGAGCGCGAGCGGGCTCCCCCGCGTGCCGACGACGACGGCTCCCTCTCCCATCCCCGCGCCCTCCCGCGGCACATTCTATCGGGTCCGGGCGCGGAAATGTAGGATAAACGCCTGACGCGCACTCGTCGCCGATCCGTGGGTACCCGGCGCGTGCGGCGGCGTTCTCGAACATCCCCGAGGGCGCGTACGTGCTCGAGGGGGGGACGGTGGACGCGTGGCGGACGACCTCGGCGTCGAACCTGGTTATCGTAGACGTTGTATATAACACGTTGCGCGGATTGCAGTTGCGCGTTAATTCGTCCCGGGACGAATTAACGCGCAACTCTTTCCGGTCGTGTGCGTTGCATACAACGTCTACGAGGCGCGAGCTAAAAGCCCCGAAAATCACCCCCCTCGGGGGATTGACGGGCTCACGGCGCATCGTGGACACTACATTTTATACATGCTATGCCTTGCGTATGGTTGTCCGCGATCCTGCGTGGGGCGCCCGTCGAAGTGCGCATGGCCCATCGCCGGAATCGAAGACTCCGGCACCCCCGGCGACGGGGGTGGGGGCGGCTTTCCGTCGCGCACGCAAAGGGGGAGGTGTTGAGATGAGACGAGTTCTGTTCATCGCGATCGCGGCGTCGTGGGCGCTCGGGACGGCGCACGGCCAGCTAGCCGACACCCCGTGGCCGATGTTTATGGGCAACGTGCGCCACACGGGGCAGAGCGGCTACGCGGGCCCGCAGTCCTGCGTCCTGCTGTGGAGCTACAAGATTGGCGAGTCAACCTGGTCTTCCCCCGCCGTGGGAACCGATGAGACCATCTACATCGGCTCGGACAATAATTATCTCTATTGCCTCAACTCCGATGGAACGCGCCGGTGGCGGCGCTGGACGGGGGGGAACGTACGAACCTCCCCCGCGCTGGGAAGCAACGGCGCCGTGTACTTCGGATCTATCGACAACTATCTCTATTGCCTCAACCCCGATGGAACGCTCAAATGGCGGCTCGGGACGGGGGAGGACGTACGATCCTCCCCCGCGCTGGAAAGCGACGGCGC